>CAZWUW010000143.1:0-2194 GCA_964636895.1 uncultured Eubacteriales bacterium | reverse complement strand
GCCCTTTTGGATACATTTCTCCCTTCATCTGCCATCGAATGCCGAGAGGCTATTGAAACCTTATTTCCCGCTGCAGCATAATCATCTTGGGGTGGTTCATATCCCTTGGACGTTCAACAGGCACAACAAATTCTTTTTTGATCCTACCCGGCCGCGCTGAAAACAAAACTATCCGGTTAGCAAGCACCAAAGCTTCTTCCAAACTGTGGGTAATAAATATTATAGCCTTGCCGGTAGCCTGCCATATATCCGTTAATTCTTGATGCATCAGGCTTCTGGTCTGGCTGTCCAGAGCGGAGAATGGTTCATCCATCAACAGTATTTCCGGCTCCATAGCCAGCGTTCGGGCAATGGCCGCCCGTTGCCGCATGCCGCCGGAAAGCTCATGGGGGTAACAATGGGTAAACTGACTTAGATGTACCATCTGTAAATAATCTTTAGCTCTATCCCGGCGTTGATTTTTAGGCAGACGCTGCATTTTAAGGGCAAACTCCACATTGCCTAATACAGTTAACCAGGGAAAAAGCGCTCCTTCCTGAAAAACCACACCCCGGTCCGGCCCGCAGGTATACACCGGTTTACCGTCAATAAACACCCCTCCCCGATCCGGCAAGTCAAGGCCGGCTACAATATTGAGCAAGGTTGACTTGCCGCAGCCGGAAGGACCCAACACACAAACAAATTCTCCGGCCGGGATTTGCAGATTAATATTCTCCACTGCCGGAATCAGACGGTTACCATTTTGACGAAAGCTTTTGTATACACCTTTTATCTCAACCTTCATCTTCGCCTCCCCTTTTGTTCGCACATTGTATACAGTGTAAAACTCATCCCTCCTAATCTTCTCTTCAAGAGAATTACTCCTCCATTTTCTTTATATGCGGCCATTTATACATTTGACACCAAATATACCTATTCACATAATTTCCTATTACTTGCATTTGGCCATGACGGTAACCTCCTATTAACAGCCTGAATAGAATACATTAAACTCACTATGAGGAAGTGAAAAAAATGAATGACAGCACGATGTCCAAAGCTTGGTTGGCTTTACTTGAATTGCCGATTTCCGGCCGACTGGCTAAACCAAGGGATTCGGGACTAACCATGGTAATTGATAAGGGGCTTGGGTTGGCTGCAACAAAAGATATCTTAGCAGTAACGTCAAATTACATAGATTTTGTAAAGCTGGGATTCGGTACTGCTGCCCTGTATCCGGAAGATATCCTGCGGCGAAAAATTTTTCTTATCCGCTCCTTTGGGGTGGAAGTTTACCCTGGCGGCACATTTCTGGAAGTAGCTGTGCTCCAGCACAAACTCCGGGAATTTATAAACAGAGTATGGTTTCTGGGCTTTTCCGCCATTGAAATATCTGACGGAACCATAAATATGAGCGGCGAGGTGAGAGAAAAAGCTATTGATATGGCTGCTAAAATCGGCCTGAAAGTCCTTACCGAGGTAGGTAAAAAACATCCTGATGATAACCTGCCGGCAGTTGACGTAATCAACAGGGTCAAAGGAGATTTGGCTGCCGGTGCATACAAAGTCATCCTGGAGGGCCGTGAATCCGGTAAAGGAACAGGGTTTTACGATAACAGCGGGAATTTCAAGACAAAAGAATTCGCATCGTTCCTGGCTAAAATACCGGAACCACACCGGTTAATCTGGGAAGCACCGCTGAAAGAACAACAACAGGAGCTTATATTAGAATTTGGCCCTAACGTAAACCTGGGCAATATTGCCACAAGCGATATCCTGGCCCTGGAAGCGCTGCGAGTCGGCTTAAGAGGTGATACCTTGCGGGCTGTACTTAATAAGACAATTAATAACTAAACCGGGCTTCTTGACCGAAGCCCGGTTTTTTTCAAGTTATAACAAGTAATGCGTTAGCATAATGTTAAACTAACTCATAACTTATTGGTAAACATAATATCATTCCTGGAGGTAATAAAATGTGGGCGGAAACTTTTCTAGTAGCCCTTATCCTTATTGGCATTGCCGGCAGATCCCATATTGTAGCAACTGCTGCTTGTATATTGCTAATTATAAAATTAACCAAAGTGACATCTTTATTCCCATTGCTTGATCGCCGGGGCCTGGAACTCGGTTTGCTTTTTTTAATGATTTCTGTATTGATACCCTTTGCCACTGAAAAAGTTACCGCCCGGGATATCTGGCAAACTTTTACCACCGT
>CAZWUW010000142.1:0-2483 GCA_964636895.1 uncultured Eubacteriales bacterium | reverse complement strand
AAGGCCGCGAGCTGCGGCTAAAGCAGCAATATTTCTTTGTCTCTGCCGGGGTGCAGAGCATTTTGCGTAGGCATAAAAAAACGGCCCGCACCCTGGAAAATTTGTCTGACAAAGTGGCTATTCATATTAATGATACCCACCCGGTACTGGCAATTCCGGAACTGATGCGGATTTTAATTGATGAAGAAGACATGGACTGGGATACCGCCTGGAAAATTACCACCAATACGATTTCGTATACAAACCATACTATATTGTCGGAGGCCCTGGAAAAATGGCCGGTGGATATTTTCAAAACCCTGTTGCCCAGAATATACATGATTGTCCATGAAATTAATGAACGTTTTTGCCGGGAACTCTGGAACAAACACCCCGGCGACTGGGACCGGATTGCAGCCATGGCCATTATTGCGGACGGTTACGTAAAAATGGCGCACCTGGCTATTGCCGGCAGTCACAGCGTGAATGGAGTAGCTCAGATTCATACTGAAATACTAAAGAAAAATGAAATGAGAAATTTTTACGATTTTTACCCATATAAATTCAATAACAAAACCAACGGTATTACCCACCGCAGATGGCTACTAAAGTCCAACCCGGGGCTGGCCGGACTAATTACTGATACCCTCGGCACCGGTTGGGTCAAACATCCCACCGACCTTACCGGTTTAGTGAAATACGCCGGAGATGCTGGCTTTCAGGACAAGCTTGCCGAAATCAGGCGGCATAATAAGTCCGCCCTGGCTAAACTGATTAAGGACCGGTATGCCATTGATGTGGATGTACACTCCATCTTTGATGTTCAGGTCAAACGGCTGCATGCCTATAAAAGACAGATCTTAAATGTCCTGCATATCATGGATTTATATAACCGGCTGCGTGAAGACCCGAGCCTGGATATTACTCCGCGCACCTTTATTTTTGGTGCCAAGGCGGCCCCCAGCTACTACCACGCCAAGCTTACCATAAAACTGATAAATACCCTGGCCATGGTGGTTAACAATGATAAGACCATCAGAGATAAGATAAAAATAGTATTTCTGGAAAACTACCGGGTCTCGCTGGCTGAAATAATAATGCCGGCGGCAGACGTCAGCGAACAGATTTCCACTGCCGGTAAAGAAGCTTCCGGCACCGGCAATATGAAGTTTATGATGAACGGCGCGGTTACGATCGGCACCATGGACGGGGCCAATATCGAGATTCGGGAAGAAGTGGGCGACGACAATATTTTCGTCTTTGGCCTCACTGCCGCCGAGGTGCTGAATTATTACCAAAACGGCGGTTACTACTCCTGGGATATTTATAACAGTGAACCCAGGGTAAAAACCGTTCTCGACCAATTAGTTAATGGCTTCTTCCCGGTTGCCGGCGATGAGTTCCGGAACCTTTACAGTTCTCTGCTGCATAATAATGATGAGTTTTTTGTACTTAAGGATTTTGCTTCGTACGCCGAAGCCCAGGCTACGTTGGATAAAGCCTTCCGGGATAAGCGGCAATGGCTGAATAAAAGCATTCATAATATTGCCCGGTCAGGCAGGTTTTCCAGTGACCGGACAATTGTCGAATATGCGGCCGGGATTTGGAAGATACGACCGGTGGAAATAAAATGCTAGCATCTTAACATTTTCTCCACAATTTCACGAAACTTCCCTAACATTCAGGAGGTATGATATATTCAAACCTAATAATAAAATGGTTTGAAAGGATGATGACAGATGACAACAAAGAAAAAATGGATTACCGGCGCTTTATCCGCCCTGGCCATAGGTGGCTTGTTGGCGGCAGTTCCCCTCACCTCTTCGGCGGTGGAGACTGCACCGCCAGCTAAAACACCACCGGCAGTAACAGCACCGCAGCAGGGCGCAGGCGGCTGTGGCGGTGGCGGCATGATGGGCGGTATGATGGGCGGTATGATGCAGGGTGGTATGATGGGCGGTATGTATGGCGGTATTGTCGCTGATACGGTCTATAAAATCACCGGCCTTGAAAAACAGGAAGTGATTAAAGCCCGCCAGGCCGGCAAGTCTTTTGTGGCCATTGCCAAAGCCAAAGGTATTAGCGAAGACGAATTATTAGCGGCTATAAAGCAAAATCATAAAGCATTTATTGACCAAAAAGTGAAGGATGGTGTAATGACCCAGGAAATGGCAGATAATTGCACTAAAAACTTTGCAGCCAATATTAAATCAATGCTGGAAAGCACCGGCAGCAAAGGCAGCCGCGGCAAAGGTTTGAGCAAAGGTTTGATGAATGGCATGATGAAAAACTGGCAGCAGCCAGCTTCGCCAGTACAGGGTACAAGCGTATAAAGTGCAAAATCATTAACTCGCCCGACTAGTCCACTAGAGGCCAGGTTCCTTATTAAAGGAGCTTGGCCTCTTTGTATCTTAACCTAAGCTTTACAATTTTTCAAAAAACCTTTAATCCTGCATTCCCGAAATGTCTAACGAGGTAAATTGCTAAAAATGTAGATATACCAG
>CAZWUW010000141.1:1701-2539 GCA_964636895.1 uncultured Eubacteriales bacterium | reverse complement strand
GCCGGTTGGGGTCATCGCAGGTGTTACGCCGGTGACTAACCCTACGTCTACCACCATGTTTAAGTCGTTGATTTGCTTAAAAACCCGCAACCCGATCATCTTCAGTTTCCACCCCAACGCCCGGAAATGCAGCACCCTTGCCGCTCGGGTCATGCTGGAAGCGGCGGTGCAGGCCGGGGCGCCGGAGAACTGCATCGGCTGGATAGAGCGCCCCTCAATCGAAGCCACCCGCTATCTGATGCGCCACCCTGGGGTGGCGCTGATTCTGGCTACTGGCGGGGCGGCCATGGTGCAGTCAGCCTACAGCACCGGCAAACCCGCTTTGGGCGTAGGGCCGGGGAATGTCCCCTGTTACATTGAGAAGACTGCCAACTTACGGCGGGCGGTGACCGACCTCATCATGAGCAAAACCTTTGACCATGGCATGATTTGCGCCTCTGAGCAAGCGGTAATCATTGACCGTGCAGTGGCTGATCAAGTAATCAGCATGCTAAGGGAATACGGCTGCTACTTTTTGAACCAGGAAGAAACAAAAAAAGTAGAAGCACTGGCCACCAATGGCGAGACCTGCTCCCTAAATCCGGACGTAGTAGGTCGCTCGGCAGTGGAACTGGGCCGGTATGCAGGCATCACAGTGCCGGCAGGGGCAAGAATTCTCATCGCCGAGCAGGGTGGGGTGGGGCCGGAGTACCCCCTTTCCAGGGAAAAGCTAAGCCCCATTCTGGCCCTTTACATCGTTGGTAGTCAACGGGAGGGCCTGAAAAGGTGTGAAGAAATGGTAGCATTCGGCGGCTTGGGCCATTCCGCGGTGATTCACTCGGAGGATAGGGGGCCTAGT
>CAZWUW010000141.1:0-1691 GCA_964636895.1 uncultured Eubacteriales bacterium | reverse complement strand
TCCAAGCGCATGCGGGTGGGGAGAATCATCATCAATGCCCCATCTACCCATGGTGCTATCGGCGAGCTTTATAATACCAACATTCCATCCCTGACTTTAGGTTGTGGTTCAATGGGGCATAATTCCACCACCTCTAACGTTTCGGCTGCTAACCTGATTAATGTCAAGAGAGTAGCCGGGCGCAGAGTAAAAATGCAGTGGTTTCGGGTTCCGGAGCGCATTTATTTTGAGTCCGGTGCTATCCAGTACCTTAGCAAAATGCCCAACATTAAGCGGGCCATGATTATTACCGACCCGGCTATGGAGGAACTAGGCTATGTGGACAAAGTCCTGTACCACCTGAGAAAGCGCCCTGAGCATGTGATTGTGGATGTATTTCGCGACGTTGAACCTGACCCCTCGGTGGAAACCGTTATGCAGGGCTGCGAAAAAATGCGCGGCTTTAAGCCGGACACTGTGATAGCTTTGGGGGGCGGCTCAGCAATTGACGCGGCAAAAACCATCTGGCTGTTTTATGAATATCCGGAATTAGACTTTGACTTGCTAAAACTAAAATTTCTGGATATCCGCAAAAGGGCCTATAAGTTTCCCAGTTTAGGTCGCAAGGCCCGTTTAGTGGCCATACCCACCACCAGCGGCACGGGCTCTGAGGTTACTGCTTTCGCCGTAATCACCGACCGGGGCGGGGATGTAAAATATCCTTTGGCTGACTACGAACTAACCCCGGACGTGGCTATTGTGGATTTTGATTTTGTCATGACTGTACCACCGGAAATAACTGCCGACACTGGCATGGATGTACTGACCCATGCTTTAGAAGCATACGTCTCCGTTATGGCCTCGGACTACACCGATGCCCTGGCCTTAAAAGCAGTGGAACTGGTTTTTAAGTACCTGCCCGCAGCCTACCGAAACGGTGGCGACCGGGAAGCTAGGGAAAAGTTACACAACGCTTCAACAATCGCCGGCATGGCCTTTACCAATGCTTTTCTTGGCGTTAACCATGCCTTGGCCCACAAGCTTGGCGGTGAGTTCCACATTTCCCACGGCCGAGCAAATGCATTATTTTTGCCATATGTGATTAAATACAACAGCCGGGTATCGGTGAAAATTACCTCCTGGCCTAAATACGAATACTACCAAGCGCATTACAAATACCAGAGGATTGCGCGGTACCTTGATCTGCCAGCCTCGACACCTGAAGAAGGGGTGGAAAGCCTGATCACTGCAGTCAGGCACCTGATGGCGGAGCTTGATATGCCGGACACAATAGCTGGTTGTGGCGTAGAGGAAAACCAGTTTATGAAAAATATTCCCAGGCTGGCCGAATTGGCCTTCGAGGACCAGACAGTTTCCACAAATCCGCGGATGCCGCTAATCAGCGAATTGCGGGAGTTATATCGCCGCGCGTACTATGGAGAGGAATACAAGTATGAAAGGGTTGAAAATCTAACCTGAACATGGTAAAATTAATTGTATACATTGATTCGAGTGTAAAAAAAAATATTGCCATCCGTGCGGGCTATGCTATAATGGTTTTTTCTTTATTCAACTGTCAAACACCCGGGTAAAAAATGACGATTTACCCTCTTGGCAACAATGGTTTGCTCAGTTATAATCCCGAGTTTGACACTTGAGCAAAACAAAAATCCTGTAAGGCCTTGAAAATGAAGGCTTTACAGGATTTTTCA
>CAZWUW010000140.1:0-2860 GCA_964636895.1 uncultured Eubacteriales bacterium | reverse complement strand
CAGAAGTTAAAACACTGGCATACCGGGGAGTCCGGGAAATCAATCTAATTGCCCAGGATTCTACCCGTTATGGTGAGGATTTATATGGTACCTTCAAACTGGCGGAGTTATTGCAAGAACTTGCCGTGATACCGGGCGTGGCCTGGTTTCGGGTGTTGTATGCCTATCCCACCCATTTTACCGATGAACTGATTGAAGTAATGGCTGCCACAAGTAAAATATGCCGTTACCTGGATATTCCGCTACAGCATGCGCATGACCGGGTATTGCGGCAGATGCATCGCCAAGGTGTGCAGCAGGACATGATAAACTTAATTGAAAAATTGAGAAAAAATATACCTGAAATTGCTATCAGGACATCTTTTATCGTTGGCTTTCCCGGCGAAACAGAAGAGGAGTTTCAGACCCTCCTTGATTTTGTCAGGGGAATGAAATTTGACCGGGTTGGGGTTTTCACCTATTCACGGGAAGAGGATACGGCGGCTGGGGCTATGCCCGGTCAGGTGCCGGAAGAGGTCAAAAATGACCGACGAGATCGCCTGATGCGGTTGCAGCAGGAGATTTCTCTGAAAAAAAACCGGCAAAAAATCGGCCGCATATTATCTGTGCTGGTGGAAGGAAAATCACCGGAGAATCCCGAATTATTTGTAGGCCGGACAGAGTATGACGCACCCGATATTGGCGGTAACGTATTATTTGCCGGATCGGAGCTGATGTCCGGAGAATTTGTCCGGGTAAAGATTACCGGGGCGTTGGAGTATGACTTGATTGGAGAGGTAGTATATGAATCTGGCCAATAAACTGACTCTGGCCCGTATTTTTTTGGTGCCGGTGTTTTTGTTGATTCTGTCCATAAAATTTAAATACGGTCAGTTTGTTGCCGCCGGTGTCTTTATTCTGGCGGCCAGCACAGACGGCTTGGACGGTTATATTGCCAGAAAACGGAAACAAGTTACCCGGCTGGGTAAATTTATGGATCCGCTGGCTGATAAGCTTTTGGTTTCTGCGGCGCTGATATCGTTGGTGGAATTACAACAAATTTCGGCTTGGGTAGCTTTTATCATCATTGGCCGGGAATTTGCCGTTACCGGAATCAGGGCTATTGCTGCTGCAGATAATGTTATCATCTCGGCAAGTAAACTAGGAAAATTTAAGACGGTTACCCAGATTATTGCTATAGTTTTTTTGTTTATTCAGGATTTTCTATTTAATCTGTGGAATATACCTTTTGGCAAAATTGCCATGGGGGTAGCAGTGTTTTTTACCATTTGGTCCGGCCTGGATTATTTCCGACTCACTCGTCACCTTCTGAAAGCAGGTAAAAAATGAAAAACGTTATTTTGTTACTGGCTTCCGGGTTTGGCCTAGGTTATACCCCTAAAGCCCCCGGTACTGTCGGAAGTCTGTTTGGACTGGTGCTGGCGTTGATGTTTCCTAGCAACCTGTATCTGATTATCGGAGTCGGTTTGCTCGGCGTCTGGCTAGCTAATGAAGCGGAAAAAATCCTGGGCGAACATGATAGTCCCAAAATTGTTATTGATGAAATTGCCGGCTTTCTACTAGCTGCTTATGGCTGGTCTGGATATTACCTGGTGCTGGCATTTATTTTGTTTCGGATTCTGGATATCATGAAACCGGAGCCATTACGCTCACTACAAAGGCTGCCGGGTGGACTGGGTATTATGACCGATGACCTGCTGGCCGGTTTAATGGCTAACCTAGCTTTGCGGCTGGCAACGTATTTATGGTAAGTTGATTCTCTTACCGACCAATGGGGCATATAATATTGGGGAGAGTTGTTGATATAAGCAGGCAGGAATTATGCTTTTTACGGAGAACAAAAGCATTAGGAAAGCTTTTGTCGTAATTTTTGCCGAAAGGGGGGGAGGGTTATGGAGCCGGGCTTGACTACAAGGGTTACCGGAGCCGTGGTAGGTGTTTTTTCGGTGGGAATTTCCCTGTATATTACTTATCTTTTACTGTTTGGTAAATAATTAAAAAACGAGAAATAAAGAGTCCGGACGCCAAATCCATCGTTTCATGTCATAATGAAGCGAATTTATATACAGAGCGCGGAGACCAGCAATCAGACGACTGCCATTAGGCGGTCGTTTTATATTGTCCCGCTTTCCAGACATTACATGGGGCAAGGCCAAAAATGATGTGTTATAATGGCTCTAGCAGTTTAGTAATGGGGGAGGAAGGGACATGCAAATAAAAGGCATACGTATTTATGTAGTTTTGGTCGTGGTAATTCTTATGCTGAGCATTCTCATCGGTGCTCAATACATGTACCAGCGATACAGTGTTGAGCAGCCCCTGTTCAAATTGTATGCGAAAACCAAGCTGGTGGATAATATCACCAAGATAAAATTGGAGGAACAGGGAGATACGGTCTCGGTAACCTTAGTCCTGAACAAGACAGACAATCTGCGTCAGGCTTATCAGGACCTTTATCAATCCACTGGGCAGGTTTTGGGCCGGGACCGGTTTCAGATGAGGCTCAAAGATACCAGGACCAGGGAACTGGAAAATGTCTTTTACCGCAGCCAGTTCGTAATTTATGAAGCGCTGGTTAAAGGTAGTTTTCCGCAGATGGCTGGTGTCATTGAAGCTAATGCCCGGGTCGCCGGTGCGGAAGCGCGGATATTTATGGACGAAAGAAATATTTATGTGGCAATGTATAAAGATAAAAACTATCTCTATGAGGTTATACCCAGAAAAACCGTGATTGCTGATAACCGCGAGAGTGGACAGGTAGGGAGTGAGCAGCGATGATCAAAGAGCTAAGTATCGGTACCGTTGTAGCGGTGCTGGTTTTTTTGCTGTGGCGTGGGTTTGATGTGTTTCCGTTAATGTT
>CAZWUW010000139.1:0-3003 GCA_964636895.1 uncultured Eubacteriales bacterium | reverse complement strand
GCGGGAAAAGCCGAAGGGTCAGATGTGCTTTGGGCCTATCCGGACAGAGCCGGGGAGATGAGGATGGAAATCGACCGGGCTAAAGCAGCCGGCGATTCACTGGGCGGTGTTTTTGAAGTGGTGGTTTCCGGGCTCCCGCCTGGTCTGGGGAGTCATGTCCAGTGGGACCGGAAACTGGATGGGCGGCTGGCTCAGGCGGTGATGAGTATCCAGGCTGTTAAAGGCGTGGAAATAGGTTTTGGTTTTGATGCGGCGGCAGTGCCGGGGTCGCAGGTGCATGACGAACTGTATTATGCCGCAGAAAAAGGATTTTACCGGGAGACCAACCGGGCGGGCGGTCTGGAAGGCGGCATCACTAACGGCGAGCCATTGGTGCTGCGGGCGGCGATGAAACCTATTCCTACCCTGTACACACCACTGCAGAGCGTTGACCTGATATCCAAAGAACCTTTTACCGCTTCCGTTGAACGCTCTGATATTTGCGCTGTCCCCGCTGCGGCAGTAGTTGCTGAAGCAGCTATAGCTTTTGTGCTGGCTGATGCATTGCAGGAGAAGTTTGGTGGGGATAGCTTGGCTGAGATGAAAAGAAACTATGCCAGTTACATGGATTACATAAGGCGGGTGTAGAACATGCCTAACTTAGTGCTGATAGGCTTTATGGGTACCGGTAAAACCACGGTGGGTAAGAAGGTGGCCAAAGAACTGGGTATGGAGTTTGCTGACACCGATAAGGATATAGAAAAAGTCACTGGTTTGACGGTTAGTGAGATTTTTGCCAAATACGGTGAAGTCCGTTTCCGGTCTGAAGAACAGGCAGCTGTCCGGCGGCTGGCTCAGGGCAACAACCGGGTAATTGCCACCGGCGGGGGAGTCGTCATAAACGAGGAGAACATGGCGGTTTTGCAGTCTAATGGGATAGTAATCAGTCTTTTGGCCACCCCGGAAGTCATTTGTGAGCGGGTTGGCCGAAAAAAGAACCGGCCGCTGCTGGTCACCGGCGATCTTTTGTGCACAGTAAAAAAGCTTTTACAGGAAAGGGCGGAGTTATACCGGGTGGCTGACGGAATCGTTGATACCTCGACAAAAAATCTGCAGCAGGTGCGGGATGAAGTAGTCAAAACATTTCAGGCGCAGGTGAAAAACAATAATTTGCAGAAAGGCAGGCACAATGGAAAAAGTTAATATTGATTTAGGGGCCAAAAGTTACAAAATATATATTGGTGAAAATATTTTACCCACCCTCGGTAAAAACTTGAAAAATCTGGTACCGGGGGAAAGATTGCTGTTGGTTACCAACCCGGCAGTGCATGAATTATATGGGAAAACAGCAGTAAATAGTCTGGAGCAGGCCGGTTATGCGGTAACAGTATGCGAGGTGCCGGACGGCGAGCAGTATAAATCATCTGAAATGGCGGGCCGGCTCTACGACAGCGCTTTTGATGCCCAGCTGGATCGCAGATGTGGTGTGGTAGCATTGGGTGGAGGCGTTATCGGCGATCTGGCCGGTTTCGTTGCCGCCACCTTTATGCGCGGGGTGCCTTTCATTCAGGTGCCTACCACCCTGCTGGCTCAGGTAGATAGCAGTGTCGGCGGCAAAGTGGCGGTAAACCATCCCCGGGGCAAAAACATTATCGGTTGTTTCTACCAACCCCGCCTTGTCCTGAGTGATATTGCTGTCTTGCGGAGTTTGCCGGTGCGAGAATTCCGGGCCGGCATGGCGGAAGTGATAAAGTATGGCATCATTTGGGATACCGGCTTTTTTGAGTTTCTGGAACATAACCAGCAGCGCATCAAGAGTATGGAAACCCATGCTTTACAAAATATTATCAAAGCCTCCTGTCACATCAAGGCCAGGGTGGTGGAACAGGATGAGACCGAACAGGGCATACGCGCTATATTAAACCTGGGCCATACCTTTGGCCACGCCCTCGAAGCCTTGACCCATTACCGGCAATATGTCCATGGGGAAGCAGTGGCTATCGGCACAGTGAGTGCAGCCAGGGTAGCGGAGAAAATGGGTTTGCTGAAACCGGCCGAAAATGCCCGCATAGAAGCTCTACTCAACGCCTTTGATTTGCCGGTAGCTTTTTCCGGGTTGGCTATTGATGATATTATTGCTGCCATGTACCATGACAAAAAAGTCCAGGCCGGCAAAATTCGTTTTGTACTCCCGGATGCTATTGGCGGAGCGAAGGTTACTGCGGAGGTGCCGCCGGAAATCCTCAGGGAAGTACTGGCCTCCCAGCAGGTATAAGTGCCCGGTGGTTAGTATAAAATAACCACATAGATGCAGGAAAAAGGTGGGGTAAATGGTGTTAGCCAAAGGTGATTTACATGAGATACTTGCTCTGGCCACGGCCAGAGGAGGGGATTTTGCCGATATCTTTATCGAAGAGAAAAAAACGGTAGCGGTAGCCTGTGAAGCTGATAAAATTGAACGCATTAATACTGGGACTGACGTTGGTGCCGGGGTAAGGGTGATTTCCGGTGATGCTACGGCTTACGCTTATACAAATGACCTGAGCAAGGAAGGATTGACGGAAATTGCCCGGATTGTGAGCCATGCCGCCCAGGGGGCCAAAAAAGATCTGACCTTTGACCTGCGCAAAGTGCTGCCGCAGACGGAGGTTACAATAAGAAAACGGCCTGATACCGTATCTATTGACGAAAAAGTTGATATGGTGGTTCGGGCCAATAAAACCGCAAGGGGTTTGGATGCCCGTATCAAACAGGTTATGGTTGGTATCGGTGACGTTATCCAAAAAATAACTGTGGCCAATACCGCCGGTGATTTTGTAGAGGATGAAAGAATCCGCACCCGTTTTATGGTTAATACTGTGGCCGCCCAGGATGGCGTAATACAGACGGGATATAATGCTATCGGCGGCTTTACTGGTTTTGAACTCTTTGACGGCACCGGTCCGGAAGAAGCGGCCCGGGAAGCGGCTAACCGGGCTTTGTTAATGCTGGAAGCCAAACCGGCCACGGCCGGCAAACTGCCGG
>CAZWUW010000138.1:0-3039 GCA_964636895.1 uncultured Eubacteriales bacterium | reverse complement strand
CTAGGTGCCGGGGTTTTTGTTTTTGTCAATGCGCCTTTTGATTAAGCGCTTACCAAAATTCCGCACAATCTTGCTACAAATCAACTATGTACTTTGTCGGAAATATCGCAAGCCATCTAACCCATCACATGACACAAAACCTAAGGTTAAAAAACTCGCCGCAGAATCCTAATTCTGCAGCCAGTGCATCACCCCCATCCCCTCAATGCACCTAAAAGCGACAGTTCCGTCGCTAGCGTCCTGACGCAACTGTCGCACCAGACGTCACGCTGGAAGCAAGCTGGCGGCAAACAACAGAGAAACCTAAATTTCCAGGCTAACGAGCAACCGTTGGCCTTTTTCTGTGCCGTTATTGGGCCACAAATCCATGAGAGAGAAGGAGTTGAACAAACGTGCAAAAATTTTGCCCGCAGGAGCGCACAAAAACGGATGCTAATACCCTCATAATGCCCCCTCAAAAATCTTTGCACATTTTGCCAATAAACGTACCGTCGGGTACCCTCGGGGAGGCGGTCGCCGGGTTCCGTCGTCACCTGCAGGAGGCGGCAAAAGCCCCAAAACTGTGGAGAGCTACGTTGGCGACGTGACGGGTTTTCTGGCCTACCTCGATGTAAAGGGAGCGAACCTCAAAGGCGGGCTGAGGCGGTTACACGTCGCCAGCTACCGGAGCCATCTGCTGGAATCCCGGTACGAGTCAGCGACTATCAACAAGAAAATCAACAGCCTGCACAACTTCAACCGCTTCCTGCTGGACAGGGGCGATACGTGTGACATGGTGGTGGACGTGAAGCGCGACAAGGTGAAGGTTGCCGCCGGGTCTGAGCGGAAGTCGAAGTGTACGGGGAGCCGTTGGTCGAGCGCCTCCTCTTCTACGTGCAAGGTGAGAAGGTCAGTCTGAGGAATCGGCCCATCATCATGGTCATGCGGTACTCTGCTTTTGCAAATTTAATTTAGCACCGCTTTTGCATAATAAATCAGCATTGGCAGCCGCCTAAATGGTCAAATTTTGCAGATTGTTTTGGTAAAGCTCTTGACCATTTTGCATAATGTCATAGTTTTTTAGCACTCCAAAACAATGTGAAAACCGGTCGTAAATGTTGCCGCAACCGGTTTTCCGGTAACCTAATAAATTATTACTATGACAGAGGAAATATTGTCCTGGAAACGAATAAGGACAATATGGCCACCGCCAGGAACATTCGTGGGATAAGGCTGATATCCAGGAGAATAACCCCGGTCAGACCAATGCACAAATGCTGTATTACCTCCACAATGCCCATGGAGATGTGACCCAGCTTATATAAAATGAAAAAGACCTCATGATCGGAGGGGATGCATCACTTAAGGCACTTTTTGCAGGGTGTAGTTAATTTAACTTTCATTAAGAAAGTAAAATGAGGTTGGAGTAATTATGAAGAAATATCTTGGTTTAGCATCTGCAATAATATCTTTAATAACAATTTTTATTGTGCCAATCGATTGGAGACTCGGCATTTTAGGAATTATTATTGGGAGTGTCCTATCGTTCAAAGCACCAAAAGGAATTCTAAAATATGTTTCTTTTGTAATTCTTGTGCTTTGTATACTTTTGTTGTTGTATTTGATAGTTATCGGCATTATTACGGCTGGCCTAATTGATATAGATAATAATAGACTGCCATAATGGAAGCGGTTTTTGTTAAATGCGTAAGACCAAGACTAAAATACTGAAAATACAGGCAAAGAGGGTATGCTGACCTCCTCCCCAAACCTAGCCACCGCGCAGCGGTTTAGTGCAACACGGCCATCCACGGCTCCGCTGCGCTCTGCCCAACCAACTCTACTTGAAACCTCAGGAGAGTATTCCCTTGAGGTTTTTTCTATATACTTTCGGGCATTGTTTTTTCGTATTTTGCGTGCTATACTCCCACTGGGGTTATCCTAACTATGAAGAGGCTTTCCTGCAGGGAAATGAAAAATCCTATTGATTTTTGCGGGACGAAAGCTTAAACTATTATTATAAAACCATAAAAACAGATTGGAATTATATAAATTAAAAACTGACTAGTGAGGAGTAGCTATGGCATATATTTACCTTGACTACAATGCCACCACCCCGCTGCATGACGAAGTACTGGCAGCCATGCTTCCTTATCTGAAAGACAATTACGGCCACCCCGTCATGCGGCTGCCCAACACGCTGCATGTCAGCTTCGCCGGTATTAACGCCCGGGAACTGCTGGACCGGGTGCCGGAGGTCTGTGTCACCACTGGTGCCGCCTGTGCCGACAACACCCAGGAGTTATCCGGCCTGTTACGGGCCATGGGTGTGTGGGAAGAGGTCGGATTTGGCTCGATTCGCTTTAGTATCGGATTAGCGACGACGAAAGAAGAAATTGACCGGGCTATACAACTATGTCGGCGTCAACTATACCAATAATACCTTCAAATTCCAGCTCATACTTTTCTTTGATGGGTTCCAGTGCTTTTCCTGGCCAACATCCATTCCGGCCTGTTCGGCGATTTTTACACCGACCAGTTAGCCAACTCGGACATCATCCTGATCAACAAATCCGATTTGGTAAATGAAAGAACCATTCTGGCGATTGAAGAGGAACTGCATAAACACAATAACCATGCAATTCTATTAACTACCGTCAATTGTGAAACAGACCTGCCTGATATAATGCGGGAGCACGGGTCCGATTATTTGCACCTGCATTTTGACCATGACTTTGACTCGCTGGCGGTTACCGTTGACCGGGCTTATGACCGCAGCTTGCTGACCGCGGTAATGCAGGAGATGAAAGCGGGCAGGTACGGTAATATTTATCGGGCCAAGGGGATTTATCGGACCCCGGACGGTAGTTATGAAAAAATGGATTATGTCCAGGGCAACTATGACTTTGAAAAATTTCCCACGAGTGAAGGCAGTAAGCTGATTTTTATTGGTAAGGTTTTTGACCGTGCCGCATTGCAGGCAAGGCTCGCCGACTAGAATAAAAATATAAATTTTTAAGGAGGAATTATCAGATGGCAACAGCAGAAAGAGAACAAGAG
>CAZWUW010000137.1:0-3489 GCA_964636895.1 uncultured Eubacteriales bacterium | reverse complement strand
CGGACCGGGGCGGCCCATGTTGTTTGGCACTACCCCGGCATTTTTGAAGTATTTTGGTCTGATGGACTTGCATCAACTGCCGGACCCGGAAGAATTTGTGGCCCTTAATGCGCCGGAAGAACAGCTGGACTCCGGGCAGACGGCAAGTGAGACAGAATTGCCATACGAATATGCGCAAGGAGTCGGCATCAAGAATTGGGAGCAGTTTAAAAGCATTGCCGTGGTTGGTTTGTCCGCCAACCCGGAACGGCCTAGCTACCAGGTGGCAAAATTCATGCAGGAGAACGGTTTCAGAATTATTCCGGTTAATCCTGCCGTAATGACGGTGCTAGGTGAACAGTCTTATCCGGAGTTAAAAGATATCCCACCTGACATACCGGTGGATGTGGTGGATGTTTTCCGTAAATCCGATGCCGTAGGGCCGGTTGTGGAGCAAGCCATAGCCCGCGGCGGCGTAAGGTTGGTATGGTTACAGGAGGGAGTAGTCAACAAAGAAGCAGCAGCCAGGGCCCGGGAAGCCGGACTTGAGGTAGTGATGGATTCGTGTATTAAAAAAGAGTATGCCAGCACCAAGCCGTGCAACATATAATGTAATGACAGTTTATAAATGAACAATAAGCATCGTAAATCTGACTGACGGGTGATTAAATGACAAAATCTAAAATTGTCCCATATACGGCAATTACATTTGTAATGAGTATCTGGGGCTTATCATTTTTGAGTATTAAAGTGGCAGTCGAGATACTTGGTCCAATGACTCTGGCGCTTAGCCGGTTTGTTATCGCCGCCGTGCTTTTGGTGATTATTTTAAAAATCCGGGAACCCGGGTCGCGTCTGCACAAAAAGGACATGCCGCGCATGGCCGTATCGGGAATTGTGGGGATTACGGTTTATTTTTTCTTTGAGAACAACGGTATTAAAATGACCACCGCTTCCACAGCCTCAATTATTGTTGCTACGATACCTGTTCTGACTATCATCTCCGATTATCTTTTTTGCGGCAATAAACTTACTTGGGCTAAAGTGGCCGGAGTTTTCCTGTCTTTTTGGGGAGTTTATATGATTGTCGGTGATAGCGGGCAGCTCAGTTTTGCTTCGGATTACTTTACCGGCAATCTGTTTATGTTAGGCGCTGCTGTGGCCTGGGTGGTATACAGCCTGCTTACCCGGCCCCTGGGTGCAAGCTATTCCCGGCTGGCTGTAACTACATATCAGACGGTGTTCGGCACTTTGGCCATTCTGCCTTTTGTTTTTTTTGAGACAAATAATTGGCATTTGGCTGATTGGGCTTTAATAGGCAATATTTTATTCCTCGGTGTTTTCTGTTCCGCCCTGGGTTATTATGTTTATGTTTATGCAATAGAAGAATTAGGAGTTAATATATCTGCACTTTTTCTTAATTTGATACCGGTAGTTACTGTAATCAGCAGTTACTTTATTTTGGGCGAAAAAATAACCCCGGCCCAGTTAACGGGCGGCGGAGTTATTATTGCGGCATTTTACTTGGCCGAATTAGACCTTAAGCGTATCTTCCACAATCTCTTTTTTTACTTCGTCCCCTCCGCCAAACACGGCGGCCAGCATGCCGGCAAGGATAAAAGCAGCACCTAAGCCCTGTCTTGGAGTAAATGACTCTCCGCCAAGCAGATAAGCAAATAATGCGGCAAAAACAGGTTCCATGGTAAAAATAATGGCTGTATGGGTGGGCGAAGTGAACTTTTGGGTCCATGTCTGGAGGAAAAAGGCCAGGGCGGTGGCAAAAACCGCCGTGATTAAGATAGCTTCCCATACTTGCGTATTAAAAGTAGCGGCCGTCGGAGCCGTTTCTTTGATTAAGGCGGCGAAAAAGCTGATTACCGTTACTGTGGCAATCTGCACAGTGGCAATAATGAAGGGGTCATTGTCCGGCGAGAATTTGCCCAGCAACAAAATATGTAAGCCATAAGACACGGCACAAAACAGAACCAGCATATCACCGTAATTGAACCGTAGTTCATCATTTATGGTTAATAATCCAAGACCCACGGTAGCGCTGATTACTCCCAGGACAGCCATCAGGCCTGGCGGCTTCCTGGTGATAACGGTCAGGAAAATCGGTACCAGGACTACCGATAGCCCGGTAATAAACCCGGTATTGGAGGCTGTCGTAATCTGCAGGCCAAAGGTTTGAAAGGCATAGCCGGCAAAGAGCACAATGCCGATTAAAACACCTTTTGTCAATGCCGCGGCAGTTAGCTTGCGGAGGCGTTTGTTAGTCACGGCCAGCATAATTAGTGTGGCTATGGCGAACCGGATAGCCAGGAAATAATAAGGTTCGATATATTTAATGGCTTCTTTAACTGATACAAAGGTTGCGCCCCAGACCAGCGTAACAAAAACCAGCGCCAGATCGGCAAATAACTGTTGTTTATTTGTGTTCATGCTTAACTCCTATGCAAGAGGCGGTGTTTTTGGTAAGTCGACATTTTTTGGCCAAGCACAGAGATTTGTTGCATTACTTTACTATTGTTGCATAATAGGTTTAGCGTGTCAAGGACGTGTGCTAATCAGGATTTTGTTTGCTAAAATAAATAAGTAAAAATAATGTTAACCTTAGCAGGAATTTTGTTAAATTAAACGAAAATAAAAAAGGCATATGAAAAAAATGAAGGAGGATAATAATGAAAAGATTTTTGAAGCATGTTACGCTGGGCATTCTTGTATTAGGCTTAATCGTGATGGCCGGGTGTAGTCAGCAGGCAGCCGACGTAAAAACATTTAAAGTCGGTACTGATGCTGCGTATGCTCCTTTTGAGTCAGTGGCACCCAACGGCGATATTGAAGGTTTTGATATGGATGTAATGAACGCTATTGCCGAAGCGGAAGGCTTTAAAGCCGAATTCGTCAATACAGCCTGGGAGGGTATTTTTCCTTCGCTGAAGGCGCAAAATGACATTTTGATGTCTGCTATTACCATTACCGATGAGCGGAAAAAGGAAGTGGATTTCACTGAGCAATATTTTGAGTCCACCAACTATATAGCAGTTCCTGTGGATTCTCCTATTAAAGGGTTGGCTGATCTGAAAGGTAAAGACGTTTCTGTTCAGCAGGGTACCACCGGTGACGAAGCCCTTACCAAGTTTCTGGGCAAAGATTATCAGGGTGTTAAACGATTCAAAGGTACTCCCGAGGCTTTTCTGGAATTAAGAAACAATAAAGTTGATGCTGCCGTGGCTGATTCCGGTGTGGTTGCAAACTATATCAGGAACAACCCTGATGCCAAACTGAGAATTATTAAGGATGACACTTTCCCCAAGGAATACTACGGCATTGCGGTGAAAAAAGGCAACACGGAATTATTGAATACACTCAACAGCGGCCTGAAAAAAATCAAAGAAAACGGTGAATATGATAAGATTTACAAAAAATGGTTTGCTGAGTAAAAACAATATTAGTCCGGCGTGGTGCCTTAATCGGCATTACGCCTTTTTCATGAAGCTTAAACAGAAA
>CAZWUW010000136.1:0-3513 GCA_964636895.1 uncultured Eubacteriales bacterium | reverse complement strand
CAACTGGTAGAGGAAATTGCAGCCCGGGATAGTATAGATTCCGGTCGGGAAATGGCCCCTCTTGTTCAGGCCCCGGATGCGATACTGATTGATTCGTCGGCAATGTCAATAAATGAAGTTGTTTTGGCCATAGAAGAATTTGCTAAAGAACATACCAATTAAAGTAGTTTTAGAGGAATTTCTTTAGTTAATCACGAAAAAAAGCTTAAACAGGAAGTGTTGAGGTGATGTCATGAAGGTTATCCCGGCGCCCAAAGCGGGTTTTTGTTTCGGTGTAAAACGGGCTTTGGAAGCAACCCTGGATGCAACCGGCGGGAGATCGCAACCTGTTTATACGTTGGGACCATTGATTCATAATCCGCAAGTTGTTCAGGAGCTTGCGCACAAAGGCATTATAGAAGCCGATGATTTAAATGAAATTACTGCCGGTACTGTTATTATCAGATCTCATGGTGTAGGTCCGGAGATTTTTGAGCAAGCAGCCAACAAAAAGCTGGAAATAATTGATGCTACTTGTCCGTTTGTAAAAAAAGCCCAGCAATTGGCCAGGGAACTTTATGCACAAGGTTACCAGGTGGTAGTGATAGGCGACAAACAACATCCGGAAGTAACCGGTATTGTGGGATGGACGGAAAATACCGGTATTGTTGTGGAAAGTCCCGCCGAAGCGGTTAACCTTGTGCCGGTCGATAAGTATGGTGTTATCAGTCAAACTACTCAGCCGGAAGAAAACTATAACGGCATAGTACAGGTGCTCAAAGCAAAAGGCGCCCAGGTTAGAGCATATAATACTATTTGCCATGCTACCAGAGAGCGTCAGAATGAAGCTGTGAAGCTGGCGGATAAGGTTGATGCCATGGTGGTGGTGGGCGGTAAAAATAGTGCCAATACCCAGAAACTGGCCCGGCTTTGCCAAAATACCGGTACCCCGACCTATCATATTGAAACTGCCGGAGAGTTGGATGAAATTGATTTTAACAAGATGCATACAGTTGGTTTGACTGCGGGGGCTTCAACTCCCAATTGGATTATTGAGGAGGTAAAAAGTAAAATGGAAGAAATAAACCAGCAAAAAAATGAACATGAAAATGAAAATGAACGTGAAAATGAACGTGAAAATGAACATGAAAATGAACGTGAAAATGAACATGAAAATGAAAAGAAGCAAATGGAGGAGGCCTTAGCCGTCAAGCACCTGCACCGGGGCGATATTGTCAGTGGGACCGTTGTACAGGTGCGGGATGATGAAGTTTTGGTCGATGTGGGCGGAAAATCGGAGGGAGTAGTCCCGCTCAGAGAGTGTTCCTGCTGTGATATCAGATCACCCAGAGAAATGTTTAAGGTGGGTGATGAAATAGAGGTTATGGTTATAAAAGTGCAGGATGAGGAAGGCAAAATTCTTTTGTCCAAACGCAAGGTAGATGCTGAAAAAGCCTGGGAACAACTGGCGGAACTGGCGGAACAAGAGGGCAGTATTGAGGGGAGCGTTACTGAAGTAGTAAAAGGCGGATTGCTGCTGGATGTAGGGGTGCAGGCTTTTATGCCGGCTTCTTTGGTAGAACGCGGTTATGTGGATAACCTGCAGCAGTATATTGGTCAGACTCTTACGGCCAGAGTAATTGAAGTAAAGCGGGAAGCCCGTAAAGTGATACTGTCAAGAAAGGTATTACTGGAAGAATCATACCGGCAAAGCAAATTTGCAACCTGGGGCGAAATTGAGGAAGGGCAGGTTCGTAAAGGGACAGTCAGACGGTTGGCAAACTTTGGCGCTTTTGTTGATATCGGTGGCATTGACGGGCTGCTGCATGTTTCGGAAATGGCCTGGCACCGCATAGGTCATCCCTCAGAGGTACTCAAAGAGGGTGATCAGCTGGAGGTTTTTGTTTTAAGTGCAGATAAGCAAACCGAAAAGGTATCTTTAAGCCTCAAAAAAGTTTTACCTAACCCATGGGCTAATATTGCCGAAAAATACCCCTCCGGTAAAATAGTGGACGGTAAAGTAGTAAGGCTGGCACCTTTTGGCGCTTTCATTGAACTGGAACCGGGGGTGGATGGTTTAGCCCATATATCACAGTTGGCGGATAAAAGAATTAACAATCCGGCTGAAGTATTGACTGTAGGGCAGGCGGTAAAAACCAAAATATTAGAATTTGATGAGGCTAAAGGGAAAATCAGCCTTACCCTAAAGGGGTTAACGGAGGAGCAGGAAAAAGCGCAGGTAAGTGCATACCTGGAAAAGCAGGAAGCACCTCCGGCTCCGACCATTGGTGAAATGACCGGGGCTGCTGCTGTTTCGGAAAACACTAAAACAGCAGATAACGCGCCGGCCGAAAACGAGGAGGCGTAAAAACTATTCGCAGTCAGAGAAAATCGGAACATATCGAATGTGCCATGAGACTGGCAGAACGGCCGGTAACTGCCGGGTTCTCGGATATACAACTGCTTCATGAAGCGGCACCGGAGCTGGCGGTTGATGAAGTGGATATTGCCTGTGAATTTCTTGGTCACCGGATTGCCGCGCCTATAATCATTAATGCTTTGACCGGCGGTGGCGCTGAAGCCGGGGCAATAAATGCCATGTTGGCCAGGGCGGCGTCCGAGGCCGGCATCGTCATGGCTATCGGGTCACAAACTGTTGCCTTGTACGAACCTTCAGAAGCCGAGTCTTTTAAAGTAGTACGGCGGGAAAACCCTGCCGGTGTGATTCTGGCTAATGTAGGTGCTGAAGTAAAACCGGCGTTAGCTGCTCAGGCTGTTGAAATGATAAGGGCCGATGGGCTGCAGGTGCATTTAAATGTACCACAGGAATTGATTATGGCTGAAGGCGATCGAGATTTCCGTGGCTACATGGAAAACATCCGCCGGATGGTGGAGACTGTCGGAGTACCGGTTATCGTTAAGGAGGTCGGTTTCGGATTAAGCAGGGAGTCTGCTGTCAAACTATTAGAGGCGGGAGTATGGCACATAGATGTTGGCGGCCGGGGCGGTACCAATTTTATAGCCATAGAACAATTGCGGGGTAGTTCCAGTGACCTTGATTATCTTGAATCATGGGGGATTACCACTGTATGCAGCTTAGTGGAAGTATCCACTCTGAGGGTGCCGGGGACATTGATCGCTAGTGGTGGTGTACGCAATCCCCTGGATGCGATTAAAGCCATGGTGCTGGGAGCTAATATGATAGGCATAGCAGCACCGTACCTGAAGGTCCTGCTGGAAGAGAACCGGGAAGCATTAGATCGGGAGATTTGTATGTTTAAAAAACAAATGATTAATATCATGTTAATGGCCGGGGCAAAAGACCTCTCCCGGTTGGCCAGCGTACCGGCTATAATCACCGGCAGGACCAGAGAGTGGCTGCAGGAGCGGGGATTCGATACTCAAGTATTTGCCCGGCGTAAAACCTAATCGATAAGTATTAGACCCCTCTGAGGTAAGGTTCAGACCGGTTTTTATAAGGCATATTTGACTAAAATGAAGGGAAATAGAAAAAAAGTGAAAACACACAAAGAA
>CAZWUW010000135.1:0-3516 GCA_964636895.1 uncultured Eubacteriales bacterium | reverse complement strand
TGGATATTAAAGAAATGTTGCAGGGGTCTGGACCTATTGTTTGCGGTGAAGCGAACAATGGCATTAAAGCGGTTGAATTGGCTAAATTGCATACTCCGGATCTGGCAATTCTCGATGTAATGATGCCAGGGTTAGACGGACTGGAAGTGGCAAAAATCTTACATTCGATGAATATTCCTGTCTTATTGCTTACTGCCTACAGTCAGTCCAAATTTATTAACCGGGCAGAGAAAGTTAGCGTGTATGGCTACCTTGTCAAACCGATAACTGAACGAGATCTTCTACCTGCGATCCAAATTGCTTATGCGCGTTGGAAAGAGATGCAAGATGTTCGTTCTAAATTAGAGACTACTCAGCAAGAGTTGCTTAATCAAAAACTAATTTCACGAGCAAAGGCTATCCTGTCTATTCGTGAGGGAATCAGTGAATTTGAAGCCCACCAATTACTGATTCATCAGGCTATGGATCTCCGAATTACCGTGGTTAGACTTGCTTCGCAAATCGTAAACAAGGCTACTAAGGTACTTTAAGGACGTGCTTAAATGCATAGAAATTTTTATTAATAAAATTGATACCTAAGAAGAAGGAATAATGAATTAAATTGCCTTTTCCGCAGGCACCAGATATAACGCAAGCTGGCCGGTATCCACATCCTTGCGGACCGTAGGCGTGAAGTCAGGGGTATCCACATCTATTTTGGTACCCAGAATAGATGCCGCCACGTGAGCAATGGCCTGGCGCTGCCCCATATTATGAATGGTAGCCCGGGCATTGTCGTTCTTAGGTTTTATCACTACACCAAGTCCGTCTTGCATTATTTTTTTCCGCATCAACGGTAGGCCGATATTCATTAAATCAATTTGCGCGACCATTAACAACGGCCCATTAAAATGAAGCCGGCCGGCTTCAACAACAGCAATGTCGCCAATCACCCGGCCTTTCATCAGTTTTTCGGAGATTATTATCAAAATTATTCCAATAATAATGGCGACCAATGCCTGTCCGGTAAAATAATAGCCGGCACTGGCAGCCAAGGCCGTTAACATAACAAGATAATTACGGGCTTCAAATACTTTGGCCATGCCCTCGATATAATCAAATCCTCTTCTTATCAGTTCCCCCTCTTCAAGTGCAGCCAGACTGTCCCGTTCCATTTTGCGGATTTCCCGGAATTGTTGGGCAGCCAGAGCCAGAAAAGTAACTGCCGCAAATTCTTTTTCAGCAATTGCCGGGATGGCTACCGCCCCTAATGCTGCAGCAATAAAACCAAGAGATATATGGGTTACATAACCATGCGGGTAGCCGGGGTATTGCCGATAGTCCGAGCGGAGCATATACAGCCGGGCCAGGCTACCCATTAATACGCCAAGACCTATGGTCACTCCGTATTTATCCACCGTCAACACCCCTTTATCCGCTATTCTTCTTTTTTCTTTTTCCGGACCGGTTTTTTCAGACCGAAGAAATTGGCAAATTCAGTTTTCCGAAGTTCGCCCAGTTTACTGGACATGCCCTTAAAGCTGCCGGTACTGATTAAAAGAAATGCGGCCCCGCCAATTAATACTATGCCAATCATCCAGGCCAGGGTAGTCCAGCCGCTGCGGTTTTCTCCCGGCGTAGCCGGTACCGGTGACGTTTGCCCCGGACCTGGAGCAGCCTGTGCTTTAAGCCCCAGCACCGGTGGAATGGCTTGGGCTAGTATGGCGGCTCCGTTTTCTGCTGCCTGCCGGCTGTTGGTATGAGTGCCGACTTCAATTAGCATGGCCTTGGGTCCCAAATCCTGATTATAATTACCTTTAGCAATAAATATGCTTTTAATCAGCCCCGGCTTTGTCCGATCCATATATGCCTTAACTTTTTTGGCAAATTCCAGGTTGGTTTTCATGTTTGGATTTTGCCTGCCTACAACCATCCTCACCTGTGTAATGCTCTTGTTCTCCATTTTTTCTGCATAAAAATTTGGATCCGGAACACCGTCACGGTGTACGTCAATCAATGCTATCGGTTGTTGTTTCAATAGTCTGATGGCAGTCCGCCGGGATCGGTAATAAGCATTGGCATCATGAGGTTCGTGTGGTGTCTTGTCATTAACGGCAGTGATGCCCTTGTCCCTTAATCCCTCAACAAAAGTTGTACCCACTTTGAAAATGCCGCCTTTGGCCGGAATATTGGCGCTACCGTCGGATGGTACATAAGACTCGCCACTGTGCGTATGATAAATTGCCACCTGAGTCCGGCCTTTACCCTGAACCGGCAGTTCATCCGACCGGCTTACGGCCGGTTTCATATATTCATCCCATGCCGGCTGCCAGACGATATCTTTGGCCCGGCCAATATTCTTAGCCAGCGCATTATTGGCCGTTACTTTTATAATACTGTACCGTTCATTATTAGCAGTTATAAATTCATCACCAACAAAAACCTTATGGGAGGTTTTGTCGATAATTGCCTTGCTCTTTTCATCCAGCACAGTAAAGTACTCCCCAACAGCCAGTTCCTCCTCAAAACCGCCGGCAAATTTTACCTGGTCTATAAATGAAGATGTGACCACGGATTTAATTCCGGGGATGGCCTGGGTCATGGCCAGGCTGACTAATATCACACCAATGCACAGGCTGATAATGCCAGTAATTGTCAACAGACGTTTGCTCATTGTCCGCCACCTGCCTTTTGTTCTTCTTCCCGTTTACAGTTCCCGGAATCTTCAATACCTAACGAGGTGGCATATTCCGTGTTTTCCAAGTTTTTCAATAGTTCTTTGGGCCGCCCTTCCCTGACCGGTCCGCCCTGCAGTCTTTCCCGGGTTTCCCCGATAATTTCGGCCAATAACACGGCTATCAGGCCGGCTAATATGATAGCATCAAAGGCACCGGCACCGCCGACATGTACCCGACCAGGCGTGCCGGTAGTTACCAGATAGACATAATTGATCACATCAAGCATCAGCACACCCAGGGTGGCAGCCACAAAGGCCGCCCGTCTGGAACGCCCGGCAATATAGGCCACCAAACCACCAACAAGCGGATAAACATATAGCGGGTCTAATATCTGGAAGCGCTCGCCCGGATTTCCGGCCATTATATAAGTACCAACGAAATAAATAACGCCGCCCGTTACCCCTGTTGCAATTAAAGCCCTTACCCACTCCTTGGTGGTGCCTGCCCTGACAAGTAGATAAATGGCCAGACCAACAGGAATAATCCCGCCCCCTACATTTATAGCTGCGCTAACCCGGCCAAAAGCTATGGGAATATCAATGAAACTACCGACTATCATGGCTGCAATAATTGCCAGCGCGGTCTTGTCGGATATCCGCAGCCTATCCAGCAGCCGGTGGGCCAGACCAAAATAAACCAATACCGATACAATAATTAATGCAATGATACCAATTGGAAACCTCATCAAGAAAACTCCTTTCAGTGTTTTTACTTCTTATATATTTCCCTTCACTCAAGTCAAATATGCATAATAAAAACCCGTCTGAACCTTACCTCAGACGGGTCTCATTCTAATCTA
>CAZWUW010000134.1:0-3613 GCA_964636895.1 uncultured Eubacteriales bacterium | reverse complement strand
ATCCGGTAAGCCATCATCACATAAGCTACGGCATGAGCTTTGGGAAACATATACTTTATCTTTTTACAAGAATCAAGGTACCATTCCGGTACATTATTTTTACGCATCTCTGCTTCGTCTTCAGGCATTACCCCTTTCCCTTTCCGTACCCCTTCCATGATTTTAAAAGCCCGACTGGGATCCAAGCCCCTGTATATCAGGTAAATCATTATGTCGTCCCGGGCCGAAATAGCTTCTGCTAACTGACATGTACCGGCCCTAATCAGGTTTTGGGCATTATTCAGCCAGACATCGGTACCGTGAGAGAACCCGCTGATTCGCACTAGTTCGGAAAAAGTGTTCGGCTTAGTATCTTCCAACATCTGCCTGACAAACTTTGTACCAAATTCCGGAATCCCATAAGTGCCAATATTAGACCTAATCTGCTCCGGGGTAAGGCCCAATACTTCGGTGCCGGAGAATATCTGCATAGTCGCCGGTTCATCCAGCGGAATTATTTTGGCATCAATGCCGGTAAGGTCTTCCAGCATCTTAATAACTGTCGGGTCGTCATGACCCAGGATATCCAGCTTCACGATCCGTCCGGAAATGGAATGATAATCAAAATGGGTAGTAATGATGCCGGATTTCTTATCGTCAGCCGGGTGCTGCAGGGGTGTAAAATCATGCACATCCATATCCCGCGGGATAACCATAACCCCGCCGGGATGCTGGCCGGTAGTTCTTTTAACACCCGTGCAGCCGGAGACCAGCCGGTTCATCTCGGCCATCCGCTTGGGCGTATTCTTTTCTTCCAGATACTTTTTCACAAAGCCAAAAGCTGTCTTTTCTGCAATTGTGCCTATTGTGCCGGCCCGAAACACATGACCGGCACCAAAAAGTTCCTCAGTATACTTATGCGCCCGGGGCTGATAATCCCCAGAGAAATTTAAATCGATATCGGGCACCTTATCACCTTTAAAGCCAAGGAAAACTTCAAATGGTATATCGTGCCCGTCCTTCTTATACTGCGTTCCGCAGCCGGGGCAACTCTTATCCGGCAAATCGGCACCGGAACCATAGCTGCCATCGGTGATAAATTCACTCTTTTTGCACTGCGGGCAGACATAATGGGGCGGCAGCGGGTTAACTTCGGTAATCCCGGTCATGGTAGCTACGAAAGACGAGCCCACTGAACCCCGGGAACCTACTAAATAACCGTCATCATTAGACTTTTTTACCAGTTTGTGGGCAATCAGGTACAATACTGCAAAACCGTTATTGATGATAGAATTTAGTTCCTTGTCAATTACCTTCTGCACAAGTTCGGGTAATTCCTCACCATAGATACTCCGGGCCCCGGCATAGGTCATACTGATAATCTGGTCTTCTGCCCCCTCAATTTGGGGCGGATAAAAGTCATCCGGCATGGGTTTTATATCATCTTCCACCATCCCAACAATTTGCCGCGGGTTAGTTATTACTACTTCCCGGGCCTTGTCCCCGCCCAAATAGGAAAATTCGGTAAGCATTTCATCGGTAGTTTTAAAATATAACGGAGCCTGGTTATCGGCATCCGCAAATCCTTTACCAGCCATCAGGATACGCCGGAAAACCTCGTCCGGCGGTTCCAAGAAATGTACGTCACCGGTGGCCACCACCGGTTTGCCCAGCTTTTCTCCCAAACTGACAATTATCCGGTTGATGTTAAGCAGTTCTTCTTCCGCCGCCAATTGCCCGCTTCTGATTAAAAATTCGTTATTGGCCCTGGGCTGAATCTCCAGGTAATCGTAAAAACCGGCGATTTCCTCCAACTTATCAGGTCCGGCCCCGTCCAAAATAGCACTCATCAGTTCCCCGGCCTCACAGGCGGAGCCAAGCAGCAGACCTGCCCGGTGCTTGATTAATTCGCTTTTGGGTATCCGGGGGTGACGGTAATAATAATTAAGATGGGATGCCGTGACAAGGCGGTAAAGGTTTTTTAAGCCCATCATGTCCCTAACCAGAATAACAATATGCCGGGATCTGAGCTTATCCAGGTTAATATTCCTGACCAGACTGTTAACTTCATCAAGCTTGCTGATATTATATTTAGCCATTTCCGGCAACATCTTCTGAAAAATATCGGCAGTGGCTGCGGCATCGTCTACTGCCCGATGGTGATTGGCCAAACCAACCTTGAACTCTTCGGCCAGGGATTTAAGTTTGTGGTTTTTCATCTTCGGAAACAATGCCCTAGCCAGACCCAACGTGTCCAGAACCGGGTTGATAAGCGGCAAATTCATTACCCGCTGCAGATTGACCCGCAAAAAACCGGCATCAAACTGAGCATTATGGGCTACCATGGTAGCATCTCCCACAAACTCCATGAATTCGGGTAAAACTTCCACAATGCCCGGTGCAGTGGCCACCATTTCCGTAGTAATTCCTGTCAGCTTCCGTACTTCTGCCGGGATATCCCGGTTTGGACGTACTAACCGGCTGAATCTGCTGGTTATTTCTCCGCCGGCTATTCTTACCCCGCCAATTTCGATGATTTCATCATTATGCGGGGAAAACCCGGTAGTTTCCAAGTCAAAAACTACAAAGTGATCCTGCGCTAACTGCCTGTTATGCGGATTAATAACAATAGGTGCACCGTCATCTATCAGATAACCTTCCAGCCCATAAATAATCTTAATTCCGTGCTTTTGCCCGGCCTCGTATGCATCAGGAAAACCCTGCACCACACCATGGTCAGTAATGGCAACAGCCGCATGCCCCCAGGAGGCAGCCCTGGCTATTGTCTCACCAACCCCGTTTATGCCGTCCATGGAGCTCATCTTTGTATGCAGGTGTAATTCTACCCGCTTTTCCGGGGCATCGTCGACCCGGGTAACAGATTCCGCCACCTGGATATCCCGGGCAATTACGGTCAACTCCTGAGAATATTTGTCCGGCTGTACCGGACCTCGAACCTTTAACCACATTCCGTTATTAATGCTTTGCGCCGGTCCGCCGTCCCCTTTGTTATCGTCAAAAACTTTTACCGTAAGAGAATCCTTCAAATCTGACAGGTCAAAGGTAATCATCGTGCGACCGCTTTTAAGTTCCCTGAAGTTAAAATTAAAAACCTTACCCTGAATAACCACACTTTTTTCTTCTTCCTGAACATCCTGAATCAGCCTTGGTTCGTCTTTGACCATCTTCCCCAACAGCACGCTGCCCAAACGCCGCGCAACCTTTTTGACAGCTGCCGCTGACTTCCCATTACCGACAGATGTCATAAGTGCCCGGACATGTTCTTCCTCCTGCTTTTCAAACCAATCTTCCCCCATGTCACAGCCAGTGGCAGGGGTTTCCGTTATTTGAAGCAATGTATCCGGGTTAATACCAAATTCTTGGACAAATAAAGCGTTGATTAAAGCATCCGCCTTTTTTTGATTTAGCATTTCCAAGCCTAATTCGTTCTTTACAGTGATCACCAAGCGGTGGCCGTCAACCTGCCAGACGGCAGAATTTAACCAACTATATAAGATGGGATACTGCCTGGAAATGGCGAACACCACATCATCCCAATAGCTGGTCATTATGGAAGCCAATTCATTTGTCGGCATTAGGTAACGGACTTCAAAAATCAACTCCCTAAGACCTG
>CAZWUW010000133.1:0-3644 GCA_964636895.1 uncultured Eubacteriales bacterium | reverse complement strand
CCGACGATCCCGCCCCGGGCCAATTCCCCTGTTGGCCAGGCAGCCCCACTCCGGGGAGGTGTAATATGCTCCGGCTGTAAAGATGCGCTCTCTGATTGATGTCGTGTCGTCACATTAGTTCACCACCTGACCTAAGATTTTACTAAACTGAGACCTTTCAGCAAAGGTACCGGGTCGACAATGTGCTTTTTCAGCCACCGCTGCTGCCCAGGCAGGCTATAAGCAGCGGCAATAAGTTCAGTTATATAAAATATGGGCAGCCCGTGGCTTTTTTGTCTGGTGTCTATATTGGCCTGACACAGGGGGCAGGCCGTAACCAGTGCGTCCGCGCCTGCCTGCCGGGCCTGGTCAGTCAGACCGGCCACCAGTTCAGTCACCAGCTCCGCCTGCGGAATCGCCAGACTCCCGCCACAACAGTCCATTTTATAAGACCAGGGCCGCACATCCGCACCCAAAAGCCTTAATAATTGATCCATTTTTTGTGGCTGTTCGGGGTCATCAAAGGCTACATCCTCCTCAGGCCGGAGCAGCAGGCAACCGTAGTAAGGAACCACTTTCAGCCCGGCCAGGGGCCGAACAACCCGTTTGGCAACTTCAGCCATAACTTCTGGTTGGCATAAAAACTCCAGCAGGTGCATTATTCTAAGTTTCCCCGAATATCTATGGCCTACAATGGCAGCCACCTCCCGGTTAACCTCTGCCGCCCGTTCGCCACCCCGATTAATGAAACCGTGAGTTTGCCGACAGACATTAAAGCAGCCGGTGCAGGGCACAACCAGATCTGTTCCGCTTTGCTCAGCCAAAATGAGGTTGCGCAGCGGCAGCGCTTTAGCGACAAACTCATTGGTGGCATGGGCCGGTGTTGCGCCACAGCAGTTCCAGTCCGGCACTTCAGCCAGCGTAATGCCCATACTGTGACAAACAGCCGCAGTTGACAAACCGTAATCTGCAGCCGTAGAATGCAATGAACACCCCGGATAATAGCCAACTCGTGTCACATTTATTCCCTCCCCCGGCGAAAAATCTCTTTGACCTGCCCGGCATTGCGGATCCTTTCGGGCACTATCTTCAGTTTGCCGCGTTTAAACATTTGCAGCCCCAGGCCCATGTCTTCGGTATAATTTCCTGTACGCATTTTGTAAAGTCCAATCATACCCAGTTCATACAACCGCCCGGTGGCCCGCACCGTATCCAGGAAAGACCGGTAAAATGCTGGGATACCGGCTTTTATCCCGGGATTTGCCCGCTGCACATCAGCCCTCAATTCATCTATAATTAAAGATATGTCAATTCCGTTGGGGCACCTGGCCTGGCAGGTCTTACACCCCAGACACAGCCATAACCGGTTACTGTTTTTGATGCCTTCCATATTTCCCAACTGTGCTAATCGCACCACCCGACTGGCGCTAAGGTCGGAAAATGTTTCGACGGGACACCCCGCGGAACATTTTTTACATTGGTAACATCTATTTACCGGCTGCATCAAAACGGCCTCCTTTCACGATGTATAATTCTAACCGTAATACTATGCAAGTTTCCCGCCAACTTTTTCCGGCGATGCCGGCGATGCCGGCCTGTCTGCCGGCATTGTCAATAACGGCAACGTATTTCCGGTTAAAAAGAAAAAGAGGGTTATCATCTACCCTCTTTTCTATATCCTCGTGATATTTTTCTCTTGTCCTGCGGCGTGTCCGCTGTTTCAATTCTGTCGCAAATGCACAAAGTTGTCGCAAAAATGTATCAAAATCGTCCCATTTTTGATATGAAAAGTAGTACGTTGATTTAATCCCGCTCGTCAAAAAACCTAATCCGTTCATTCACAATGTCCAGATAAGGGATAGAATGCTTGCCGCCAAGGGCAGACAGCCTGCCACCGTCAAACTTGATGCCATATTTGCTGAGTTTGCGGTAGAGGGTGCTGCGGGAGATGCCGAGGTCACGGGCGGCATTGGTCAGGTTGCCCTCATTCTTTATGATGGCATCAAAAATCATATCCCGTCCCGGTTTTCGCGGCCCAGCAGGATACCCGACCAGGGCATGCTCCGGTGCCGGCGGCAGGGTAGCGGCCGGTAATATGACACTTCCGCCGGAAACCCTGTGATAATGCGGCAACAGCAGTTCTTGGGGCAGCGTGTCCGGAGTCAGTATTTCACCCGTGGCCACGTTGATAGCCCGCTCAATAATATTCTCCAGTTCCCGCACATTGCCGGGCCAATGATACCGCTGAAGAATATCCAGAGTCTCCGGATGAATGACAAAAGCGTTCTTCCCCAGCCGTTGATTTATTTTCTCTATAAAAAAACCGGTTAACGGGAGAATATCATCTTTGCGCTGCCCGAGCGGCACCATGTTGATATTGATAACATTTAGCCGGTAGTAAAGGTCTGAACGGAAATTATTCTGCTGCACCGCCTGCAGCAAATCTTTGTTGGTGGCAGCAATAACCCGTACATCCACAGCTATGACCTGATCCCCGCCGATACGCATAAGGGTTTTTTCCTGTAATACGCGCAACAGGTTAGCCTGCATTTCAATAGGCATCTCACCTATTTCGTCAAGAAAAATAGTCCCGCCGTCGGCAAGTTCAAACTTGCCCGGGCTGCCGCCCCGTTTGGCCCCTGTGAAAGCACCCTCACAGTAGCCGAATAGCTCGCTGCCAATTAGTTCCCGCGGCAGGGCGGCACAGTTGATGGCGATAAATGGTTCCTGGCGCCGGTCGCCGGCATTATGGATGGCCTGCGCGAAAACCTCCTTGCCGGTGCCGCTCTCCCCGAGGAGGAGCACTGTAGAGGAGCTGTTGGCAGCCATTTTGGCCATTTGCACGGTTTTTAAATAAGCGGCGTTTTTACCGATTAAATCATCAAAAACAAACTTCGCCCGGGCGCCCACCATACGCTGCACTAACTGGCGGACACTCTTGAACTCCCGGAGGATAGCTACCGCCCCCACCACCTTATGCTGAGGGTTAGCAATGGGCCGGCAGGTTACTATACAGTGTACTTTACCTCTATTGACGTCCACCTGGATTTCTTCATCAGTTATGGTTTCACCGGAGGCCAGCGCCCGCAGGACGGGATTTTTCTCCCCAAGCACTTCCTGCACCGGTTTGTTAAGTACTACATCACAGTTAACCTTAAGTATCCGGCCGGCTGCAAGGTTGATTTTCAGCACCTGTCCCTGTTCATTTACTGCCAGCAAGCCATCGGAAATGGATTCCACAATGGCATTCATATAACGGGTATTCACCAATAAATTATCCATCACCTTATTGACCTTCAACTGACCCTCGATGGCATCGGTGGCAGCCACCACCATGCCCAGAGTATGGGAATGCACCTTCTCAAAAGTTCCGGTCATGCTTAAAACGCCTGCCACTTCACCGGCGTGATCACGGATCGGCCCTGCCGAACAGGTCCACCGGTGCAGGGCTTCAATATAGTGCTCGGCAGCAAAAACCTGAATGGGTTTTTGTAATTTCAGGGCCAGTCCGGTGGCATTAGTACCGGTTACTTCTTCCCGCATATCTGCACCGGGAATCAGATTATGTTCCCGAGCCAGTTGGCAGATTTCCGGGTCACCGAGACTTTCCAGCACAATACCATCCCGGTCAATTAAAGAAACAATAAAACCGGAACCTTTTACAA
>CAZWUW010000132.1:0-3743 GCA_964636895.1 uncultured Eubacteriales bacterium | reverse complement strand
CGGCCGGGTGCGGGATATTAACTCCTTTGCCTTGCAGGCGCTGGTGGCTGAGGCCGGCGGTGAAGGTGTGATTTACGGTATTGTTCAGGATGATTTTGATATTCTGAAAACGGTTGTAAACCAGGCTCTGCATCAGGATGACATTGTGGTTATATCCGGAGGCAGTTCCGTAGGCACCAGGGATGTTACGGCAAAGGTGCTGAATTCCCTGGGTGAACCGGGAGTGCTGGTACATGGGGTGGCAGTTAAACCGGGTAAGCCAACGATTTTGGGCGTGGTTAATGGCAAGCCGGTCTTCGGTCTGCCGGGGCACCCCGTTTCGGCCATGGTTTTATGCGATTTGTTTTTGGTGCCGGCGGTGCATCACTTGTTGGGTATCTGTCGGCATGATATAAGGAAGCCATCGCTTACAGCCAGGCTCAGCCGCAGCTTGGCTTCGGCCGCCGGCCGGGTGGATTATATCCGAGTGGCTATTGTGGAGCGGGACGGCGAGCTTTGGGCCGAACCCGTCCTGGGCAAGTCGGGGCTCATCAGTACCATGGTAAAGGCTGACGGCTTTGTGGTTATAGCCGCGGTAAAAGAAGGCCTGTCCGCCGACGAGCAGGTGGAAGTGGAGTTTTTCTAAAATGTACATTGAGGTGAACCAAATTGTCCGGCAGGAATATCTATCTTGAAAACACGCCACTGGAAGAAGCTTTAACTAAATTTACAGACCGCTTACGGCAGCTTGGGGCTTTGGAGCCGTTGGATGCCGAGGTGTCAGCCGTTGATGGGGCATTGGGCAGAGTTACGGCCGAGCCGGTTTTTGCACGCATTTCTTCGCCTCATTATCACGCCTCGGCTATGGACGGCATCGCCGTCCGGGCGGCGGATACTTTTAAAGCCAGTGAAACTTCGCCTGTCAGTTTGCGGCTTGGCAGCCAGGCTTATCCGGTGGATACCGGAGACCCGCTGCCTGCGGGCTGTGATGCGGTGATTATGATTGAACAGGTGCACCGGACAGCCGCAGATGAGGTAGAAATCCTCGCCGGGGCAGCGCCCTGGCAGCATATTCGCCCCTTAGGCGAAGACCTGGTGGCAACGGAGATGATTGTGCCGGCCAATCACCGGTTAAGGCCCATAGACCTGGGCGGTATCCTGGCCGGTGGGCTTACTGAGGTGTCAGTCCGGGCCATCCCCCGGGTGGCGGTTTTGCCCACCGGGACAGAATTGGTACAGCCCGGTGCTGAGCTAAAGCCAGGAAGCATTATTGAATATAATTCCCGGATTATCGGCGGTCTGGTTAGCGCCTGGGGCGGCCAGCCAACTCGCTATCCTATTACCACGGACGATTATAACAGGCTGCGCGATGTTGTTCAAAAAGCAGTGGCGGAAAATGATATCGTGGTCATTAACGCCGGTTCTTCGGCGGGTTCGGAGGATTTTACCGCCGCTATTATCAGGGAATTGGGGGAAGCGGTTGTGCACGGTGTGGCCATCAAGCCTGGTAAACCAGTGGTTTTGGGCTGTATAGCCGGTAAACCGGTTATCGGGGTACCCGGCTATCCGGTTTCGGCCGTATTGACCTGTGAATTGTTTCTTCGTCCGTTGATAGCCGCCAAAGTGGGCGTTGAACCGCCTGTAAGGGACAGCATGAAGGCAGTTTTTTCGCGTAAGCTAATTTCGCCGCAGGGTGTCGACGAGTTTGTACGGGTAAAGCTGGGTTCTGTTGGCGGCAAAATTGTGGCTACCCCGGTTTCCCGGGGAGCCGGGGTGCTTACTTCATTGATTAGGGCTGACGGGATTGTACGCATTCCCAGGCATGTGGAAGGTTTTGATGCCGGTACACCGGTTGAGGTGGAACTGATGAGACGCCCGGAAGAGGTGGCCAAAACCACAGTAGTGGTCGGCAGCCATGATATTACCCTGGATTTACTGGCCAACTACCTGCGTATACTGGCGCCTGACCGCAGCCTGTCTTCGGCCCATGTGGGCAGTTTGGGCGGGCTGATGGCCCTGAAACGGGGCGAGGCCCATATGGCCGGGATGCATATGTTGGATGAGGCTACCGGCGAATATAACATTCCCTATATTCAACGCATGATGGCCGGCGTACCGGTGGTGGTTGTGAATCTTACATACCGCGAACAGGGTTTGCTGGTAGTAAAAGGAAATCCCAAAGGGATTAATGATATTGCCGCTCTGGTGCGGCCGGAGGTCAGTTTCATCAATCGGCAGCGGGGAGCAGGGACCCGGATATTACTTGATTTTCAACTGCAAAAGCTGGGGATTAAACCGGAAGAAATAAACGGTTATGAACGCGAAGAATATACCCATATGACAGTTGCCGCCGCCGTGGCCGGCGGTGCGGCCGATGCCGGGCTGGGCATCCTGGCTGCCGCCCGGGCGCTGGGCCTGGATTTTGTGCCGGTGGTTCAGGAACGCTATGACCTGGTAATTCCTGCGGCATACTGGGACAGCGAATATGTGAAGACAGTCCTGGCGGTGCCGGACCTGCATGAATTCCGGCAGCAGGTTCAGGCTCTCGGTGGGTACGATTTGCGGGATATGGGGAAAGTAATGTACACGAGTTAAGGTCAAGAGATTAGGTTGAGGAGGTTAGGTTGAGGAGTTTAGGTTGAGGAGTTTAGGTTGACCCGGTCAACAGGGGAGGTGCTGGCACAATGCATGATGAATTTGCCCGGAATATTAATTATCTCAGGATATCTGTTACCGACCGATGTAATTTCCGGTGCGTCTATTGCATGCCGCCGCAAGGAGTCAACCTGGCCAAGCGGGACAAGATTTTGCGGCATGAGGAGCTTTTGGCTGTTATCCGGGCGGCGGTGCAGACCGGCATTCGCAAAATCCGGCTGACCGGGGGAGAGCCTTTGGTGCGTAAAGGCGTTGTTGAGCTGGTAAGGCAGATTAGCCGTCTGCCGGAGATTGATGATATTGCCCTGACCACCAACGGCGTGCTGCTGCCAAAACATGCTTATTCCTTAAAAAAGGCCGGGCTGCAAAGAGTTAATATCAGCCTGGATACATTGCAAGCCGAACGTTTCCGGGAGATAACCCGCAACGGTGATATCGGCGGGGTCTGGGCCGGTATCAGGGCAGCACTGCGAGTCGGGATGAAGCCCATAAAAATAAATGTGGTAATTATGCGTGGCTTTAACAGCGATGAAATTATGGACTTTGCTGAGCTGACCAGGAAAATGCCCCTGCATATCCGGTTTATCGAATTGATGCCAATTGGTGCCAGTGATGACTGGGCTGCAGATAAAATTATTACGGTGCCGGAGATCCGCGGCCTAATTGAAGCCGGCGGTTTGGTGCTGGAGCCGGTCAAATATGTTGCGGGGAACGGCCCGGCCAAATATTTTCGACTGCCCGGAGCAGCAGGTACCATTGGTTTTATTGGCGCTATCAGCGATCATTTCTGCAGTACCTGCAACCGGCTGCGGTTGACCTCCGAAGGCTTATTGCGGCCCTGTCTGCAGTCGCCGGTAGAGGTGGACCTGCGCACCCCGTTACGGGCAGGCCGGAGCGTAGATGAATTGGCGGCAATTATTAGTGGTGCCGTAGCCGCCAAACCGGAAAAGCATACCCTGGCCACTCAGGGCTGGCAGGACAACACCCGGATTATGTCACAGATTGGTGGATAATTGAACGATACAAGTTTAGGAGGTGTACGATATGGAATTGACTCACTTCAACCGGGAAGGCCGGGCGCGCATGGTAGACGTTTCCGCCAAGGACGA
>CAZWUW010000131.1:0-3879 GCA_964636895.1 uncultured Eubacteriales bacterium | reverse complement strand
TGACTACATACTGAATATTAATTAATCCTTTAACGTGCAAAGCCCGGGCCAGTTTGGTGGTATAGTCAAGCACCTGGTCAACCAGCCTGGCCGTGAGATTCTGCGCCGGATAGACAGAGATACTGTCACCGGAATGCACACCGGCCCTTTCGATGTGTTCCATAATTCCCGGGATGAGGACATCTTCTCCGTCGGAGATAGCATCCACTTCAATCTCCATCCCCACCATATATTTATCCACCAGTACCGGCTGCTCCGGGTTTACTTTGACTGCAGAGGTCATGTATTCGACAAGCTCTTCCTGATTATAGACTATTTCCATAGCCCGCCCGCCTAATACATAAGAAGGTCTGACCAAAACCGGGAAGCCAATTTCGCCGGCAATTTCCTGAGCGCCCGCAACCGAAGTGGCCGTGCGTCCCGGCGGCTTGGGTATACCCAGTTCCAGGAGCAGGTGGTCGAACTTATCCCGGTCTTCCGCCATATCAATATACTTAACATCAGTCCCAAGGATATTTACCCCGGCTTTGGCCAAGGGCGCAGCCAGGTTAATGGCCGTCTGGCCGCCAAACTGGACCACCACGCCTTCCGGTTGCTCCTTATCAATGATATTTAGTACATCTTCCGGGATCAGCGGTTCAAAGTATAACCGGTCGGAGGTGTCAAAATCCGTACTGACGGTCTCTGGGTTATTATTGATGATAATGGTTTCAATGCCTTCCTCCTGTAAGGACCAGACCGAATGGACAGAACAATAGTCAAACTCAATCCCCTGCCCGATGCGGATTGGTCCGGAACCCAGCACTACAGCTTTACGCACCTGGCGCGGCGTAGCCTCGTCCTCTTGGTCATAAGCCGAGTAATAGTATGGGGTGACCGCCTCAAACTCGGCGGCGCAGGTATCAACCATTTTATAAACCGGCTGCAAACCATAACCTTTGCGGATATTTCTGATTTCCAGTTCACTGAGACCGGTTATACCGGCCAGGTAAACATCAGGCAAGCCCAGGAATTTAGCTCTGGTCATCACTTCTTCGCTCAGGAAGGCCGGTCCATACTCCCGGACACTTTTTTCCAGATAGATTTCAAACTCAACAATATTGTTAATCTTATCAAGGAACCAAAAATCAATTTTGGTGATTTCATGTAGTTTTTCCCGGGACATGCCGCGCCGGAAACCTTCGGTAACCACAAAAATGCGTTCATCATCGGCACCGGCCAGTTTTTCTTCCAATTCGGCCTGGGGAATTTTGTCCAGGCCTTTGATGAAAAGTCCGCTAAGCCCGATTTCCAGAGAGCGGACAGCCTTATTCAGGGCCGCTTCAAAGGTCCGGTCAATGGCCATAACCTCGCCGGTGGCCTTCATCTGGGTACCCAGCAGGCGGTCAGCAAAAGCAAACTTGTCAAAAGGCCAGCGGGGAATTTTTACCACCACATAGTCCAGGGCTGGCTCAAAACAGGCGTAAGTCTTACCGGTAACGGCATTGACGATTTCGTCCAGGTGCAGGCCGATGGCAATCTTGGCCGCCACCTTGGCAATGGGAAAGCCAGTGGCTTTGGAAGCCAGGGCACTGGACCGAGAAACCCGGGGATTTACCTCGATGATGATATAGTCAAAACTGTGCGGGTTTAGTGCCAACTGAACATTGCATCCACCTTCGACACCCAAAGCGCGCACTATTTTCAGCGAAGCGGAGCGCAGCAGTTGATATTCTTTGTCCGCCAAGGTCTGAGAGGGGGCCACAACAATACTGTCACCGGTGTGAATACCCACCGGGTCAAGGTTTTCCATATTACAGATAATGATACAATTATCATTGCTGTCCCGGATTACTTCATACTCTATTTCCTTCCAGCCGGCCACACTGCGTTCAATCAGGCACTGGGAAATCATACTGTGCTTCAGGCCCCTGGTGGTAATGGCCTTTAATTCTTCTTCATTCCTGGCAATCCCGCCGCCGGTGCCGCCCATGGTATATGCCGGCCGGACTATCACCGGGTAACCGATAAGGCCGGCAAAATCCACCGCCGCCGCTACAGTTTCGACAATGTTGCTGTCCGGGATAGGTTCGCCTATTTCCTGCATCAGGGCTTTAAAGAGTTCGCGGTCTTCCGCCTTTTTGATGGTGGCCAGCGGCGTGCCCAGCAAGGCCACCCCTTCTTCCTTAAGCACGCCTTGTTCAGCCAGCGCCACGGCAATATTTAATCCGACCTGACCGCCCAGGGTGGGCAGCAAGCCGTCAGGTTTTTCCTTTTTGATGATACGAGCCACAAATTCCGGCGTTAGTGGTTCAATATATACCCGATCGGCAATATTGGCGTCGGTCATAATAGTTGCCGGGTTGCTGTTCACCAGCACTACTTCCAGACCTTCTTCCCTTAACGCCCGGCAGGCCTGGGTTCCGGCATAATCAAATTCCGCCGCCTGACCGATAATAATCGGCCCGGAACCAATGACCATGACTTTCTTTAATCCTGGTTTTTTTGGCATAAGCTTTTCCCTCCTGTTATCACTATCAAAGTTCTACCTGCCGTTATGGTTGATCATATCCATGAACTGGTTAAACAAATACTCGGTATCCCACGGGCCCGGTGCCGCCTCTGGATGGTACTGCACGGAGAAAAGGGGCAGGGACAGGTGCTTGAGCCCTTCCACCGTACCGTCGTTCAGGTTACGGTGGGAAACCGCCACGTCCTTATGCGGCAGAGAATCACCATCCAGAGCGTAGCCATGGTTCTGCGAGGTGATATGCACCCGACCGGTAACCAGGTCTTTTACCGGGTGATTGGCCCCCCGGTGCCCAAATTTCAGCTTAAAGGTTTTACCGCCCAGGGCCAGCCCGATAATCTGACTACCCAGGCAAATGCCAAAAATCGGTTTCTTGCCGATAAGGTCTTGCACGGTCTTAATGGCAAAAGGCACCCCTGCGGGGTCGCCGGGGCCGTTACTGAGCATAATGCCGTCCGGATTCAGGTTGAGCACTTCCGCCGCAGTGGTCTGGGCCGGCACAACCAGTACTTCACAGCCCAGATTATGCAGCGAGTGGGCAATACTGGTCTTGGCCCCAAAGTCCATCAGCACAATACGTTTGCCGTCATTTTCAAGCTTATAGCTTTCCTTCACGGTAACGGCAAGCACCTGGTCTGACCCAGTCATGGCCGGCGGCCGCTTGGCTTTGGCTTTTAGTTCCTCTATATCCGGGTTGTCACCGCAAGCCAGCACCCCGCCCATTGTCCCATGGTTGCGGAGTCTTCTGGTCAGCGCCCGGGTATCCACCCCGGCGATACCGGGGATGCCGTTTTCTATCAAATACTGCTGTACAGTTTTACCGGACCGCCAATTGCTCGGCTGCGCACAAAACTCATGGGCCACAAAACCGAGACAAAAAGGCTTGCGGGACTCAAAATCATCTTCATTGATCCCGTAATTGCCGATGAGCGGGTAAGTCATGGTAATGATCTGCCCGCAATACGACGGGTCGGTGAGAATCTCCTGATAGCCGGTCATACTGGTGTTAAAGACCACTTCACCAAAAGCCTCCCCCTCGGCACCGCAGGCGGTACCCTCAAAAACGGTACCGTCTTCCAGGACTAATACTGCTTTCATCAATGTTTCCCCCTTTGTATTTAAAAATCATTATTATAAGCTTAAAATTCCTATAAAAATTGCTTTTCCAGTAATACTTACCTGTCCAGTAAAAGCTGCCTATCCAGCATTACCGGTTTGCCCGCCACTATAGTGGCTACCGGCAGCCCTTGCAGGCTGCGCCCGGCAAAAGGCGTGTTTTTTCCTTTGCCGGCGAAATCCTCCGGTTTCACAAGCTCGGTCATGGCCGGATCAATTACTTCGTCGATGTAACCACTCTCATCAGCAATAAA
>CAZWUW010000130.1:0-3889 GCA_964636895.1 uncultured Eubacteriales bacterium | reverse complement strand
GAGTTATCCATAGGTTTTAAGAACCTTTAAGTTATCCACATTCCGAATTCATGTTCAATATATTTGATAAACCCTCTATCAAGATTGTTTAGAATATTCTATTCACCTGGGATGTTGCTGGTTACTCTTTATTTACATAAAAAATTACCCGGCTGCGGCCCTCGGTGGGGCCCAGGTGACTATCCCAACCGGAAGATGGCTGTGGCTGTAATAAAAAAACCGGGCAAAGATTGCTCTTTGCCCGGTTTCTGTATGCCCGGTTTCTGTTTACCCGGTTTCTATTTTCTTACTACTTCGTGCTCACGCTGCTTTCGCCGCCGATGGCAGCCTGAGCTGCAGCCAGGCGGGCAATGGGCACACGGTACGGTGAGCAGCTCACATAATCCATGCCAACTTTGTGGCAGAAAACGATGGAAGTTGGTTCACCGCCATGCTCCCCGCAGATACCGACCTTAAGTTTCGGATTGGCTTTGCGGCCTAATTCGTTACCGATTTGAATCAGTTTGCCAACCCCGCCCTGGTCAAGAACAACAAAGGGATTATCGGTAAGAATTTTCTTGGTGAGGTAATCGCTCAGGAACTTGCCTTCCGCATCATCACGACTGAAACCAAGCGTGGTCTGAGTAAGGTCATTGGTGCCGTATGAGAAGAAGTCGGCCTGAGCGGCGATTTCGTCGGCAGTTACGCAAGCCCTGGGCAGTTCGATCATGGTACCTACATGGATATCAAACTTAACATTTTGCTCTTCCTGTATCTGCCGGGCAATTTCCACAGCCTGATCACGGAGCAGTTTCAGTTCATTCACATGAATTACCAGCGGAATCATAACTTCCGGTTTGGCGTCTACCCCTTCTTTGACCAGTTGGGCGGTAGCCTGGTAGATAGCCCTTACCTGCATGGCATACATTTCAGGGTATGAGACACCCAGTCGGCAGCCCCGATGACCAAGCATCGGATTAAACTCGTGCAGCGTCCGTACCTTACGGAGAAGTTCTTCCTTGGTTTTTAACAAATCCCGGTCACCATTAGTGCACTTTAGTTCGGTAATTTCCACCAAAAGTTCTTCTATGTTCGGGAGGAATTCGTGTAGGGGCGGGTCGAGGAGACGAATATATACAGGGAAGCCGGCCATAACCTTGAGAATGCCATAAAAGTCCCCCTGCTGGACTGGGAGCAGTTTGGCCAAGGCCACCTCACGGTCCTCCAGGGTTTCGGCCAGAATCATTTGCTGCACAACCGGCAGTCTATCCTGGGCCATAAACATATGTTCAGTCCGGCAAAGGCCGATGCCTGCGGCACCAAATTCGAGGGCTTTTTCCGCATCTTCCGGATTATCGGCGTTGGCCCGCACCGCCATGGTCCGGAGTTCGTCGGCCCAACCCAGCAGTTCTCGAAATTCATCAGACAGTTCCGGGTCAATCATCGGCACCTGCCCTAGAATAACCTCACCTGCCGCGCCGTCAATGGAAATTATATCCCCTACTTTAATCACATTGCCATTAACGGCAAACTCTCCGGCCGCATAATCTATCTTAATTGCTTCACACCCGCAGACACAGGGTTTACCCATACCCCTGGCCACCACCGCCGCATGAGAGGTCATGCCGCCCCGGCTGGTAAGTATGCCCTGAGCTTCAACAATACCGTGAATATCATCCGGTGTCGTTTCTGTCCGCACCAGTATTACCTTTTCACCTGCCTGGCCAAATTTTTCAGCCTCATCGGCACTAAAAACCACTTTCCCGCTGGCTGCCCCGGGTGATGCCGGCAGGCCCTTGGCAATAACATCTGTTTTCACAGCAGGGTCAATTCTTCTGTGCAGCAATTGATCCAATGAACCGGGTTCTACCCGTAACACGGCTTCTTTCTTATCAATTAGACCTTCCTTCACCATTTCAACGGCAATTTTGATAGCTGCGCTGGCAGTCCGCTTGCCATGACGGGTCTGCAATATGTAAAGCTTACCCTTTTCGATGGTAAACTCAATATCCTGCATGTTTTGATAGTGTTTTTCCAATAATTCACATATCTCTTCAAACTGCTTATAATTCTCCGGCCTTTCTTCATTCAGCTTACTGATTGGCTGCGGCGTACGGATACCAGCCACCACATCCTCACCCTGGGCGTTAATCAGGTATTCACCGTAAAGCACATTTTCACCGGTCGAGGGGTTCCGGGTAAAAGCTACCCCGGTGCCACAATCACTGCCCATATTCCCGAAGACCATGGACTGCACATTAACAGCGGTACCCAGGTCATCGGGGATCTGATTCAAGCGGCGGTAAACAATAGCCCGCTGATTGTTCCAGGAACCAAATACAGCTTTAACAGCACCCAACAACTGAGGCATGGGATCAGATGGGAAATCCTGTCCGGTTTCCCGCTTGACCACGTTTTTATACTCAGCTACGATTTCCCTAAGGTCACCGGCGTCCAGATCTGTGTCAAAATGAACACCTTTCTTTTCTTTGCGGGCTTCCAAAACGCGTTCAAACTTATAGTGTTCCAGATCTAGTACAACACCGCTGTACATTTGAATAAAACGGCGATAGCAGTCCAAAACAAACCGTTCGTTTTGGGTGGCCTTAATCATGCCCTCACAAGTAGCATCATTCAAGCCCAGGTTCAGAATAGTATCCATCATCCCCGGCATGGAAAACTTGGCCCCGGAACGAATGGATAAGAGCAGCGGGTTATCGGTGTCTCCGAACTTTTTACCGGTTTTTTCCTCCACCACTGCTATTTTTTCCTGCAGTTCTTCTGCTAGCCCGGCCGGCATCTGCTTGCCCTGAGCATAATACTCATTGCAAGCCTCTGTGGTAATAGTAAGACCAAAGGGCACCGGCAGCCCAATATTGGTCATCTCTGCCAGGTTTGCCCCCTTCCCGCCGAGGAGTCCTTTCATATCCGCATTGCCTTCATTAAACAGGTAAACATACTTTTTACTTGCCATATCCATCCCCCTTATTAATTATTTCTAACACTTTGCTAGCCGTCTCTTCGACGGCTTTATTGGTAACATCGATTATCGGGCAACCGGCTTTTTTCATCACGTTCTCGGCATATTCCAATTCCACCAGGATTCGTTCCAGACTTGCGTAATCGGAACCGGTTCTAAGGCCCAGGGTCTTTAAGCGTTCCTGGCGGATTTCGTTAAGCTGCTCCGGCTTAATAGTTAACCCGATAACTTTTCTGGCGTGACTGAAAATTTCGTCCGGCGGCGCTACCTCCGGCACTAACGGAATATTGGCCGCTTTGATGCCTTTGTGCGCCAGATACATGCATAGAGGTGTCTTGGAAGTTCTGGATACGCCAATTATCGCTACATCGGCGTATAACACACCTCTGGAATCTTTGCCATCATCATATTTAACCGCAAATTCAATAGCTTCCACCTTGCGAAAATAATTCTTGTCCAGCTTATGAATCAAGCCCGGTTTCATCTTGGGCATGCTGCCGAGTTCCCTGGCCAGCGTGTCCATCATCGGACCCATTATATCCACTGACGGCACCTGTTCTTCGGTGGTCGCGCTAATCATAGCCTCCCTAAGTTCCGGTAAAAGCAGCGCATAGGCTATAATACCGGGATCTGCCTTTGCCTGCCGGATAATTTCATAGATATGATCGACATTGTTGACAAAAGGTATTTTCCGAATATCAACATAGCCTGAATCAAATTGACTAATCACGGCTTTAACTACAACTTCCGCAGTTTCCCCTATGGAATCTGAAACTACATATACTACCGGTTGTTTTTCCTGGTCAATGGGAATACCAGTCACCTCCCTCATCTGCTTTGACCCAGTTCTACAAAAAGCCTGGTTATAGTGGTTTTGGTAATCCTGCCGATTACCCGGATTTTTTCTTCCCCGTCTCCGCCGGTCTGCAC
>CAZWUW010000129.1:0-4016 GCA_964636895.1 uncultured Eubacteriales bacterium | reverse complement strand
GGCACGCGGCGCTCGCGGCCCGGTTCGCCGGCGAGTCGATGACGCCCGCGCTCGTCGAGATCCAGGCCGCGATCGGCCGCCGTCTCGAGGCGCGCGCGGCGGCCTCGGCGTCGGCGCCGACGTCGGCGGTGGAAGGCGCATGAGCGCCGAAGGGTCTGACGCGTGAGCACCACGCAAGAAATGCCCCGGCCCGCGCTGGCACCGGTCCGGAAGGAGCGGCCCGGGAGGCGGCTAACCGGGGCTTGTGAATGCTGGAAGCCAAACCGGCGCCGGCCGGCAAAATGCCGGTGGTCATGGCCGGCGAAGCCGGCGGCACCATGGTGCATGAAGCCTGCGGCCACGGACTGGAGGCAGACCTGGTGCAAAAGAAACTGTCGGTTTACGCTAACCGGCAAGGACAAATGGTGGCGGCAGAAAATGTTACTGTTATTGACGATGCTACTATTGACGGGAAATACGGGTTTTTCAGGTTTGATGATGAAGGGGTGCCCGGTCAGAGGACGGTTTTAATCAAAAACGGTGAGCTTACAGATTATATGTACGATCGTCTGACCGCAATGAAAGAAGGCCGTGCCTCTACCGGCAATGGCCGCCGGGAGTCATATCAGGATAAACCGATTCCCCGCATGACCAATACCATTATTGCCCCGGGCCGGGATGACCCTGAGCAGATTATCAAAAATGTTAAAAACGGTCTGTTGGTAAAGAAAATGGGTGGCGGTCAGGTGAATACAACCAATGGTGACTATGTTTTTGATGTGGCTGAGGGTTATTTTATAAAAGACGGTGAAATTGCCTGGCCGGTCCGCGGTGCCACGCTAACCGGCAATGGACCGGAAACCCTGCAGATAGTGGAAATGGTCGGCAGTGACCTGGGTTACACCATCGGTACCTGTGGCAAGGACGGTCAGGGTGTACCAGTATCGGATGCCCAGCCGACCATGCTGCTTAAGGAACTGGTAGTAGGCGGAACGGCACATGGGGATGAAAACGGACCGACTATTAAACGGATAAGACGATTGTAAAACAATATCTTTTTTAAAATAACCACCCGGAAAAAGAGGAGAATCAGTCGGAAAAGTTGAAGTATTGATTACTTTTCTATCCAAAAGGTGGTTATTATGTCCGGCGAAATAGACATCAAAGAGATCAGGCGCCTGCTTGAATCAATGTGTGTAGGCATTGCCTTTGTTGATAAGGCCAATATAGTTAAATATTGTAACAGTGGTTTTGAAAACCTGAAACACATCAAGGGAACAAACATCGTTGGCCGGAGTGTCTTCCGTTGTCATCCGGAAGGACTTTCTGACAAAGTTGAACATATTATAAAAGAAATGAAAAATGGCCGCCTTGGCCAATGGCAAAAAATTGCCGTAGCAAATGAACCGTTACTCGAAAACCGGGTTACTGCGGTATATGATGAAGACGGGACTTTTATGGGCACCTTGTTAACAGTGCATGATATGTCATCGTATCAGGAATTAACGGAGCACCTGCGGAAATCACGCAAAGAATTGTCGGCGCTGTACAAAGCAAGCCAGGCCATGAACTCGTCGCTGAATATAAATGACGTGCTTTTTCAGATTTTACTGTTGGCCCAGGAAGTCATCAATTTTACTGCGGGCAGTATTTATCTGCTGGATAAAGAAAGGGAAGAGCTTATTCCTGCAGCCAGCATGGATTGTCTGCTGGATAGCAGTCCCCCGAAGATTATTGATTACAGTTCACCCGATAATGTCATTGCCTGCAGCGTTAGGTCCGGTCAGCTAATAACGTTGCGCCGCGGACAGCAGCATTTTTACGATATGGAACACCGGCCCAATACTAATGTGATTATTATCCTGCCGTTTAAGAAGCAGGAATGCCTATTAGGTGCGCTGGTTGTGGAAAGTGAAACCGAGAGCATTTTTCAGATGGACCAGCAGGGCTTGTTGATGACGTTTGCCAACCAGGCGGCGGTAGCCATTAAGAATGCCCAACTGTTTACTCAAACCAGGCAAATGGCAATTATGGACGGATTGACGAAGTTGTACAACCGACAGTATTTTGACCATTTACTAAACCATGCCATTGCCCATACCAAAAGGAAAAAAAGCAGCCTGGCCATTGTGATGATTGATGTTAATGACCTTAAACATATTAATGATTTTTTTGGTCATCTGCTTGGGGATTATATTATTGAGGCTGCTGCCGGCGTACTGCGGGAGAGTGTCCGGGAAACTGACACGGTGTGCCGGTATGGCGGAGATGAGATGGTCATATTGATGCCGGACACAACGGAAGAAGATGTGCAAAATGTATATAAACGTATTCTGGACCGGGTCAAAAAATGGAACGAACGGGAAAACAAATACCAGAGTATCCGGATGAGTCTCAGTATCGGCTGGGCCGCCGGCAGCGGTCCAGAGGGTTTACATGATTTGTTGAGTATTGCGGATAAGAAAATGTATGAAGATAAACGGGCATATAAACTCAAAAAAAAGACCGAATCCCCTGATTAGCATGATCACCGGGGAGATATTAAGTAGCGGCAGGTGCGTTTAGGCGCGCCTTTTCTGGTATGAAAGGACATTTTTATTATGGTTTATGAAAAAGTCCGGGGCAAACCTTATTATAGATTCCTGGTACTGGCCACGGTATGTGTAGGCACCTTTATGGCCACTCTGGATAGCAGTATTGTGAATGTGGCGATGCCTATTGTGGCAAAAGAATTTCAAGTGGGATTGGGTACCCTGCAGTGGGTGGTGACCGCTTACCTGTTGACTATTGCCAGTTTGTTGATGGCTTTTGGCCGGCTGGCTGATATTCTGGGCAAAAATAAGGTTTATGCGGCAGGGTTTTTGGGCTTTATGATTGGTTCTGCTTTGTGCGGGCTGGCAGACAATGTCTCTCAGTTGGTGGCCTATCGGGTAGTCCAGGCCGTAGGGGCGGCAATGCTAATGGCCAACGGGATGGGGCTGGTAACCTCGGTTTTTCCGGCCCACGAAAGGGGCCGGGCGTTGGGCATCAGCGGCTCGGTGGTGGCGGCAGGCAGTCTGGCGGGTCCCGGCCTGGGAGGGTTATTGGTTAATGCGCTGGGCTGGCGCTCGATATTTTATATCAATATCCCTGTTGCTATCATAGGCTTTCTGGCGGCTGTTATACTTTTGCCAAAAGATCAGGATATAGCCGATAATCAGAGCTTCGATTTCGCCGGTGCCTTTTTGTTTGCCGGTGGGATTACTACTTTTTTGTTAAGTCTTTCGGAAGGCCAGCAGCTTGGCTGGGTTTCTTTGCCCGTGCTGAGCCTGGCAGCCTTAGCGTTGCTGTTTACGGTATCGTTCATGTATGTGGAATTAAAGGTCAAACAACCGATGATCGACCTGACCCTGTTTAAAAACCGGCTCTTTTTAGCCGGTAACATTGCCGGGTTGATATCATTTGTGACTATGTTTTTTGTCGTATTTTTAATGCCATTTTACCTGGATAAAGTACTGGCGTTGAAACCGTATCAAATTGGTCTGATGATGACACCCTTCCCCTTGGCCATGCTGGTAACGGCGCCTTTGAGCGGCTGGTTTTCCGACCGGGTCGGACCGCTCTACCTGACCACCGGCGGACTAGCCTTGGTTACTTTGGGCCTGGCCATGCTATCAACCATTAGTCTGCACACCCCATTATGGGCGATTGCTGCCTACGCAGCACTTATAGGCGTGGGGGCCGGCCTGTTTCAGTCGCCCAATAACAGCTCGGTAATGAGCACCGTGCCGCCGCCTAAGCTAGGTGTGGCCGGCGGGGTGGTGGCGACCGTGCGCAATGTCGGTATGGTTATCGGTGTGGCATTGGCGGTATCATTGTTTAATACCCGGCAAGCCTATCTGCAGCAAACCTTGCCTGAGAAGGAAGCCTTTGTGCAAAGTCTTTCTTTTGTCTTTTTAGTGGCGGCGGTGATAAATGTATTGGGGATTGCCGTATCGGCAGTGCGCGGCCGGGCTGTACTGCCGCAAGGGGAGACAGACCGGAAATAAGGATGCCAA
>CAZWUW010000128.1:0-4407 GCA_964636895.1 uncultured Eubacteriales bacterium | reverse complement strand
CGACAAGCACATGTCGCAGATGAGAGCCCAGCATGAAAATTCTTCCGGAGGAAAGCTTCATATATTTTGCCGATTCGGCCAGGGCACCATATGGTACTAAGACAGTGGCCCAGGTGCGGCGGTTTTCGCTGGCTGCGGCGGAGTATCTGTATAGCCTGGGGATTAAGGCCCTGGTAGTAGCATGTAATACTGCCACCAGTGTTGCTGTGAACGAACTGCGGGACTGTTTGGATATACCTGTTATTGGTATGGAACCGGCCTTGAAACCCGCAGTGAGGTGCGCAGGGCGTGGCCAGATTGTAGTCATGGCAACTCCGGTAACGCTGCGGGAAAAAAAATTTAATAACCTGCTGCACCGTTATGACGAGCAAAAAGAAATTATTCCGCTGCCATGTCCCGGACTTGTGGATTTAATAGAAAAAGGGCAGACGGCGGGACCGGAAGTCCGGGCATCTCTCACTGACCTGTTTCGGCCGGTAGACAGGCAGAGGTTATCTGTTATTGTGCTGGGCTGTACGCATTATGTTTTTATCAAAGAAGAAATCAGGCAAATGTTTGATGAGTGCACTCATATAATTGACGGCAATTGCGGCACGGCCAAGCAATTACACCGCGTGTTGAGTCAGGAAGGTTTGCTGGGGAAGGACCCGGCTATAACTTGCGAAAAAGTGAAATTCCTTACTTCCGGTGACCCGGCGCGGATAATTCCGCTATGCAGGGAATTGCTGAACAGGATTAAATAATCATCATAATTTGGACATCCCCCCAATATACTTCATTAGAAGTTAATACCTGGGGGGATTTTCTTTGCGCAGAGTGATTTCAATTTCAATTGACAGGCGGCCCGGCGGTCGCAAATATGTACTGATGCTGGCGGTTATACTGGTCCTGCTGGCAATTATCCCGGTTGTGACCGGAAAGTATTTACATCGGGCCGGAGTCGACAGGATTACTATCTCGACGGTTGATTTTCCGGCGGCAGTTAATATTGAAAACAAGCAGGATATCAAAAGTTTTCTGCGGGGTCTAAGCGCTTCCGTGAGCGGCGGGGATCCGGCGAAAATATATCGGAATGCTAAGTACGAGTTTTCGCTTTACCGGGGCAGTACGGAAGAAAAATATATTTTTAATGATCACCTCTCCTTTTATTACCCGGCAGAAAAGAAGCAGTTTCTGGCTTCACCGCGTTTAAAGGATATTCTTTTCCGGGCAATACAGGAGATGGAACTGGCTAATCCTTACGGAGAATTTTTGGAATGGCAGGAGGTTAAAAAAATATTTCCCAGGTATGCTTATGCTACAGTAATTGATATAGCTACCGGGCTGAGATTTAAGGTGCAGCGGCGGGCAGGCAGCCACCATGCCGATGTACAGCCGCTGACTGCGGATGATACGGCAATCATGAAACATATTTTTGGTGGTAAATGGACCTGGCGGCGGCGGGCGATTATCGTTGAGTCCACCGGCCGTAGGCTGGCGGGATCTATGAACGGGCGTCCTCATGGTGCCGGTGCCATAGCCGGTAATAATTTCCGGGGGCATTTTTGTATTCATTTTCGGGGCAGTAAAACCCATGGCAGCAACCAGGTCGATTTAGCCCACCAAATGATGGTCTGGAAAGCGGCCGGCAAGACCGAGGAAATGCTTCGGCTGGCCGCACCGGAGCAAATGATGTGGACATTTTTTACGGCCATTGAACAGGGGGAATATGCCCTGGCCGCCCGCATGGTTGATAACCCTCAGCCCGGTGATGATTTGCAGGAGTACTTCAAACAGATTACGGCAATCAATGTTACGCTGTTAAAATCTGCCGGCAAAGCAACAGAATATAATGCCGGTCGGCAAAATTACGGTGAACGGGTTGACCTGCCGGTAAAAATATCCTGGCAAGGTAAAAAAACAGGTGCCCACAAAAATATCCCTGTTACCATATCGTTAATCAAGTCAAAGGGAACGATTCCCTGGCTATTGAGCAGGGAATCGTTAAAACCATTTGTCCTTAACGTACCGGTTCGCTCCCGGCAATTATAATTCGCAGGTCGCTGGCATATACGGATGCCGGGCGGCCCTGGGCCAAATCATCAGTCACTTTGCTGATGCGCTTTTTAATATCGCCGCGGAAAGTCAGCATTACTGTGCTTATACGTGGTTCAAAGGTTTTTACCACCAGCGGGACATCGTGTTTTAAGTCTCGTACCAAAGTGTTACTGAGGTTAGCCACCTTTTCCACCCCTACGTATGCGGTGGCCCCTAGTACGGCCACGCTGGAACTCTTTACGCCCGGCAGGCTGTTGACCCTGCGGATCAGCATCATATTCAGGCGGTCACTGTCTTCCGGGAGAGGTGCCAGGCGTCCGTTGGGGGTTCCGGGCAGAGTATAGGCCGGCGGTCCCTTCGGCGACGGGGCAGGCTGCGGCGGTTCGGGTTTGCGGGCCGGTGTGCAGCCGGTAAAAATGCTGACAGTCATAAGTGTAATAATCAGGCATTTTAGTTTTATGGGCCAATTATGCATAGTCCGCCTCCTCCATTTTTGCTTGTCAGCACTAGTATTGTTTGATTGTCAAAGAACTATGCGGCGGCCCGTTTTTTTAATCTCATTTTTTTGATGACAAAAAATCTGTTTTGTGTTAATATAAAATCAGTTGAGCAGGTCAGGTGAAAATTGCATATGAGAGGAGCTGAGTTTAGATGAGTTGAGGCGAGCCGAGCCAGGCACAGCATTGCTATGTTTTAATTGGCCAGGCGCTTTTTGCCTGGTTTGTTTGCTTTCCAAAACGTTTTTGCTATAATTAAGGAGGTACATATTTATGCATAATACTAAATTGGAATTAACCGGCCAAAGAAATACCCGGCTGATGTCGGTTATTGTGGCGGCAGTTTTAGTTGGTATCGGGGCAGCGTTAAGGTCATTTGCCCCGCCTATATTCACCATTACTCCTAATTTTGTTATTGGGATGTATTGTCTGGCCATTATCCTGATTAGACCCAAAATTACCGGTGCCCTGGCGATCGGTATTGTCGGCGGAGTGGTTAGCATGCTGACTTCCAAATCACCCAACCCTTACCTAAACCTTTTCACCGAGCCGGCCGGTGCGCTGGCCTGTTTCCTAGTAGTAAAATCCCTGCCTAACGTGTCTTTTGTCAAATATCTGCTTAAACCTGTTTTAGCAACCGCAATTGGGACACTGGTGAGCGGAACGATTTATATTTTGCTGAACAAAATCTTTTTTGCCATGCCACTACCGGTTGCATACGGTGCCTTTATCTCCGTTGTTTTGCCGACAGCCGCTATTAACACAGTCATGGCTTACGTGCTTTACCTGCCTTCCCAAAAAATGTTGAGCCTGGAATCAGAATATAATTAAAACTATTTCCCGGAGGGGTATTTATGGCTGCGGAAATTATCACAGTTAAAGATTTGACTTTTTATTATCCGGGTGCCCCCGAGGCCGCTCTGCAGAATATTAATTTGACTGTCTGTAGGGGTGAATTTGTTGGTATCACCGGACCAACCGGGGCCGGCAAGAGCACTCTTTCCCTATGCTTTAACGGGATAATTCCCCATTTTCAGGTTGGCCGCATGGGTGGGACGGTATTGTTAGGTGATACGCCCCTGGCCGCTATCTCGGCACCTGAATTGGCCCGGAAAATCGGCAGTGTATTTCAGGACCCGGAAGCGCAAATCGTCTCCATGAGTGTGGAAGAGGAAATTGCTTTTGGCATGGAAAACCTCGGTTTTTCCAGAGCAGAAATGGAAACCAGCATCAGCAGGGCTTTGGATATGGCAGGGATTTCGCACTTGCGCCATCGTTCCACCACTGCGCTTTCAGGCGGTCAGAAACAGCGGGTGGTCATTGCGGCGGTACTGGCGATGATGCCGGAGGTGCTGGTGCTTGATGAACCCACCTCGGAGTTGGATCCGCTGGGGACGGAAGAAATATTTAAAACACTGTATCAATTAAACAAGGAACACGGGATTACCGTAGTTTTAATTGAACAAAAAACAGACCAGTTGGCCGGTTACTTAGACCGGCTACTGGTATTGAATCAGGGTGTATTGCTGGCTGACGGCCGGCCGGCGGAAGTTTTTGCCCGGCGGGACGTGGTGGAGCTGGGCGTGAAAATACCCCAGGTTACCGAATTTGCTTTGTTGTATAACCGTCATTTTGCCGCCGTGCCGGTTACTTTGGCCGAAGGCGTTGACTTTATCCGCAGCATCGCCAAAGGAAGGAGTGGCCGGTATGACCCATGAGCAAGGCATCGTGGTTGAACAACTGGAGCATTGTTATGCCAATGGCTTTAAGGCCTTGCAGGGCATTGATTGTCAGATTGCGCCGGGTGAATTTGTGGCCCTGGTCGGGCAGAACGGTGCGGGGAAGACAACCCTGGTCAAACACCTGAACGGTC
>CAZWUW010000127.1:0-4517 GCA_964636895.1 uncultured Eubacteriales bacterium | reverse complement strand
CGATACCAGAAACGGATTTCGGTTTAATCACCCAGGAATCCCCTGCCTTTAGGCATGGGGAGTGTCAATTGTTGAATAAACATATCTTTATAAACATTCTTGGAGGGATCCGGATGACCGGAAAATTACGCGTGGCTGTTATATACGGCGGCCGGTCGGGAGAACATGAAGTTTCATTGCAGTCGGCGGCATCTGTACTGAAGGCGATTAACCGAGAAAAGTTTGAAGTTGTCCCGGTCAAAATATCCAAAGAGGGCCGGTGGCTGCTTCAGGGCCAGACGCAGCTTCAGGGCCAGACACTGCTTCAGGGCCAAACTGACTGCGGTACACACGAGCTAAAGGAAACCCCTGTCAACCTGCTGGCCGACCCGACCTTAAAAAACACAAATACCACCATACTGAATGAAATCGATATAGTTTTTCCGGTATTGCACGGTACTTACGGTGAAGACGGTACCATTCAAGGCCTGCTGGAACTCGCCAATTTACCTTATGTCGGCGGCGGAGTAGCCGCTTCTGCGGTAGCAATGGATAAAACACTGATGAAGGCGGCTTTTGCCTTTAACCATCTTCCCCAGGTTAAATTCATTGCAGTACTACGCAAAGAGTGGCAGGCCGACCCGGACAAAATCACGCAAACTGTGTCCGGCGAACTTGGTTATCCCTGTTTTGTGAAGCCGGCCAACCTGGGCTCCAGTGTCGGCATTTCCAAAGCCCGCAGCCCGGCAGAACTGATTCCGGCCATGAACCTGGCGGCCAAATTTGACCGCAAGATTATCATAGAAGAATTTATTGATGCCCGGGAAATAGAAGTGGCCGTATTGGGCAACGATGACCCGCAGGCATCCGTACCGGGTGAAATCAGACCCTGTAACGAATTTTACGACTATAAAGCCAAATATGTGGATGGTACCTCTGATTTAATAATCCCGGCCAATATCCCGCCGGAAACCGCCCAACAGGCGCAACGACTGGCGGTGGCAGCTTTTAAGGCCATTGATTGCGCCGGCCTGGCCCGGGTGGATTTCTTTCTCACCAAAGACACGGGCCGGATTCTGCTAAACGAAATCAACACTATCCCCGGTTTCACTAAATTCAGTATGTACCCTAAACTCTGGGAGGCTTCAGGCATTCCATATGACAAGCTTGTTGACGAACTAATCAATCTCGCTATTGAACGGCATGCCGATAAGAACCGGAATGCCACATCATTTGAGTAAATGTTATTCAAGAAAAGATAAGCGGCTTGTTATTCAGGCCGTTATTTTTTTATCCCAAAGGATTTTATCCGGCAAAAAGCAAATATTATAGATGAGTACATTATAAGTACATTTTCCGGAGGAATTATGATTAGCTTCAGTATCCAGCATATACTTTTGATGCGGCTCTTAATCCAATTTGAAATTACTTCTCCCGGCGCCCTGCAAAACCTGCTCTTTCTGGTTGAGGCGGATAGCCTGGAACGTCACCATCTGGGCTTTTATGACTTTGTACGAACAAAAAACGGCGTGTTCAGCCGATCAGTGCATAGTGTAATGGAAGAAATGATTAGAAACAAATATTTGACAAGAAAATCCCTCACGCTTACTGAACTCGGCCGGGAAACCTACTATCTGCTGGCCACCGCCTTACGACCTTTTGAAGATTATGCAGACCGTTGTTTTAATGTTATGTTCAGACATAATGAAAACGCAACCGGCTTAAGCCGGTCTCTAAAAACCAATGTCTTGTATCGGAAAGTAAAAACAGGCGAAAAAATATTCAAATAAATTTCTGGCGACACAAAAGTGCCGCCTTTTTTATTACCCTTTATTCATACACAATCATACTTTGTAATAAATGAAATTCATAATAAAGGATTGTATATCTATGAACTATTCCGTCGCCGTGGTTTCACCCGGCCTGCTGCCTATCCCGCCGGTTCTCGGGGGGTCAGTAGAAACTGTCATCCAAAGGGCTGCGGATACCACCGCAGCCCGGTATGCGATAGACATTTATGGCCCGACCGGAGCCGGGCTGCCGGCGCTCCAAACTATTAAAGGTATCGATTACTTCCGTTTTCCCGCCAAAGAATACCCGCAATACTTTAAAAGTGTCCGGCAAGCTATCAGTAACAAGGTTTATCACCTCATCCAGGTAGAAAACCGGCCCTTGTTCGTCCCAAAAACAAAACTTGTCAGCCCATACAGCAAATTCATCTTAAGTTTGCACTCCCAGCTGCACATAAAGCCTCAATTAATAAAACCTGATTTGACCTTAAAAATTTTCCAATTGTGCGACCGAATTCTTGTGTACAGCAAATTTATGCGTGACAGCCTGGCCAAAAAATTTCCCCCGGCAGCCGGTAAAATCGATTTCATTCATTTAGGCACCGACCCCGCCAGGTTTCGCCCCAAGTGGCAAAAAGAAGTGGCGGAGCAATCAAATCATCTGAAAAAGAAATACGGTCTCACACCCGATACCAAAGTGGTGCTGTTTGCCGGACGCATTATCCCCGAAAAAGGTGTAGATACTTTGGTCAAAGCTATGGCGGAAGTATTGAAAAAATCTCCTCGGACTATCCTCATGGTGGTTGGCAGCAGTTGGTACGGAAATAAAAAAATCTCCTCTTATATCCAACAAATCCGTGAACTGGCGGACACAATCCGGGGCAGAATAATTTTTACCAACTACCTGCCTGCTCGGGAAATACCGGCCCACTTTGCCCTGGCTGATGTCTTTGTTTGTCCTTCCCGCTGGGATGAACCTTTTGGCCTGGTGAATGTTGAAGCCATGTCTTGCGGCGTGCCGGTAGTAGCCTCCGCCCGGGGCGGGATTCCGGAAATAGTACAGCACGGTATTAACGGCTACCTGGTCGCCAAAGAAGACCCCCCTGCAGCCTATGCCGCCCCTATTATCAAGCTCCTGAAGAGCCCTACACTTGCTGCAACACTTGGGCGGAACGGGCGAAAAAAAGCAGAAGATTATTTTAACTGGCGACGGGTGGGCGATGACTTTGTCTCATTTTACGACAAAGTGCTGCAAAGAGGTTAAACATTATCCTTTTGTTGTTCTGCCATCGCCGGTGATAGGAATTGCCGGCCCCAGATATTTGGGTTTCATGCCCAAAACGACTTGTGTTACAGCCTTTGTGCGGGCTAAGGTTTCACGCAAATACAAATAATCCATACCACTATACTCTCGTTTGTCAGCTAAAACCCCACCTGCTTCCAACCCAACCGCTCGCGCAATATACAAAGCTCTGGACAAGTGAAATTTTTGTGTAACTATAATGGCTTTTTGCACTCTAAAAACATCCTTGGCTCGGTACATACTATCATACGTACTGAACCCGGCATGATCCATAAATATATCTTCATCCGGCACTTCCCGTGCCATAGCGTACCTTCGCATGGCATTTACTTCATCATAAGTTGCCTGACCGTGGTCACCGGTTAAAAGAAGTTTCTGCACCTTGCCTGCTTGATATAACTCAATACCCGTATCCATGCGATCCGCCAAGACCGTAGACAATGTCCCGTTTTTATAAACCCTGGCCCCTAAAACAACAGCAGCCTCAGCCTGCGGTGCATCTCTCAAAGTGTAAACACCGTCCCGACCGGCTATATATACCGTATAGTTAGCATACATGGTAAAAACGAGAATAACCAGAACAATCCAGGCAACTGTTTTTACCTGCTGCCTTATGCCTCTGAGCATAAACCTCCACCAAGTAATACGCATAGTCTCATCACCCGTTTTATAATATGATTATTTCTATTAATTACTCGCTATTAATTACTCTGACATTATGGTTCTGTAAAATACGACATTAGTCCTGCATATTCTCAATTCCAAAGCACATTTTTTTACACATTTTGTAACATCTAATCCCTTTCAACAATATTATGTTAACGAAAGGGGGTCAAAAATTTATGGTTACTTTAGCTGACGGTCTGGTTAATGGCTCAGTAAATGCCAATGGTACTAAAGCAAATATACTAGCTGATGTCTCGTGCATCAACTCTACTCCAAGAGGAAATGTATCCGGTAGCGTGGAATTTTTTAGCGGCGGCCCGATTAAAAGTAGATTCAGTTTTAGTTCCAATGATGCGTTTATAGTGTCAACACGTAAAAAAAGTGGTTTTCAAAGTGTAAATGCAGTTTTTACTGATGTCACAGTAAGAAATCTTAATAGTAATGTTACCACCTCAGACTGCACCTTGTTTTTAACAGCCACTAAATTTCAATCAGGCACCTGGGAAGGTTCGTTCGTTATAACCTGCCCCAATGGCCTTAATCTCGTGGTCTTTGGCGGATTTAGAGGAAATGTTATCGTAAACAGAGAAGTTTTCTGCAGACCTCTACTTTAAATATAACACCTTTAATAATCTCTAACAGGCCAGTCAATGGCCTGTTTTATAATTTGCCGGCCGCAATGCCATCCGTGGCGCGGCCGGCACTAGGTACATACGGCACCGTCGTCGCTGGCAACGACCTACTCTTCACCTGACTAAGCAGCCCTTTACCTCGCCTAG
>CAZWUW010000126.1:0-4653 GCA_964636895.1 uncultured Eubacteriales bacterium | reverse complement strand
CCACCTTCAGCAGAGCAGTATTTTTCCGCACTAGCTTCCTGAACCTCATAGTCAGTCACCTGTACCTGGTCTGCTACCTGGTCTGCTACCTGGTCTGCTACCTGGTCTGCTACCTGGTCTGCTACCGATTGATTTGTTTCCGGTTGTTCGGGGTCTACAGCCACCTCAGCATGCCTGGACTCCAGGAATTTCTTAACTTTAGAACTTTTGTTTTTTTTCAAAACCATCTTCCTCCCGCCCGGAAGCTGTATTTAGTCTTGGATTCTAAATTCTACGTCAGGCATTTAAATCCTGCTAAAAAACCCAAAAAAAACGGGGGCTTTTTACCCCGCTTTTCTCGAATATTTAGACAAATTTGCAGGTTTACTCCTCTGAAGTGACATTGCCTATTGCCTTACTCGTGTCAATGTTAAAATAAGCTGCCAGCACGTCCCTGGACACGACCCCGGCGGTGCTGCCACCGCTGCCGCCAAACTCTACCACAGCCGCTACGGCCACCTGCGGATTCTCATAAGGGGCAAAACCGACAAACCAGCCGTGATTATCCCGCGGGTTTTTGTTTTTATCCACACCGGTCTGCGCTGTACCTGTCTTACCGGCCACTGCTATAGGGAATCCCCGGAAAATCCCGGCTGCCGTACCGCCCGGCTCTGTTACTGCCCGCATGCCCCGTCTTATATGGGCAAGGGTTTCCGGGGAAACTGCAACATTTGAAGTCACTTCAGGTTTGAACTGCTCTACCGGGTTGCCTTTGTAATCCAGCACCCGGTCGACCAGGTAAGGCTTATATAACTTGCCGCCGTTGGCAATGACAGCGATGTAGCGGGCCATCTGAAGCGGCGTGTACAGACTGTCCCCCTGGCCAATGGCCATGATAACAGTCTCGTAATCGCGCCATTCAACATCCCACTTATAAGCCACCCGGCGCTGCTGGGCAATATCCTTGAGGTCTCTTTCCTTTTGCCGCAGCAAGCTTTTCCGCTCCCGCTCGGAAGTTACCCCGGCCAGCAATCGCCCGTATTTTTCTTCCAACCGGGCGACTTTTGCATCCCACTTTTTATTAAAGCGTTTTTCATTGTCATTGAACTTCTTTTTCCACTCCGGATTTGGCACCCGACCGGTCTGTTCCTCCTTATCCGGCAGGTCAATACCTGTCAATTTACCTAACCCAAATTCCCAGGAATATTTGGCCAGGTTCTGCACCCCTGCCCGAACGCCCATTTGATAAAAATAAACATTGCAGGAAACCTGGATGGCCCGCATCAGATTAACAGTACCATGCCCCGAAGGTTTCCAGCATTTATACGCCCGCCCAAAAAGATAAACTGAACCGGGGTCTCTTACGGTTTGCTCCGGAGTAGCCTTTTTCGTTTCCAAAACCGCGGCTGCGGTAACCATTTTATAAGTGGAACCAGGAGCATAAGCCATCATCGCCCGGTTATTGAAAGCCGGAAAAAGGTTATTCGGGTTATAAAGGATATCGAACTGGGCCTCACTAAGTTTACCGTTAAATATATTGGGGTCATAACCGGGTTTACTGGCCATAGCCAGTACTTTTCCGGTCTTTACATCCATTAAAACTACCGCCCCTGCCCGGGCGTTAGGATACTTCTTATCATACCCCTCGCCCTTTTGCAGTTTGAGCAGGATATTGTCCAGCGCCTGTTCCGCCGCCTTCTGTACCCGGGCATCAAGGTTCAGAATCAGGTTGTTGCCGGGCGTAGAACCCTTAATAGCCAACTCTCTAACCGGGTGCTGGTTACGATCCACTTCCACCTGCTGGTCGCCGTCAACCCCCCGCAAATATTTTTCATAGGCATTTTCCAGACCGGCCTGACCAAACCGGTCACCCATGCTATACCCCTGGTCCTTATTTTTGGCCAATTGATCTTCTTTGATTTCCCGCACGTAACCCAAAACATGCGGCGCAAACTCCTTGTTAACATACTGCCGCATAGGTTCTACACTAACCTCCACCCCCGGCAGTTCCTTACGGTTTTCAGCAATCCTAGCAACCACTTCCAACGAAGCATCTTTCACGATTTTTATCGGTTCAAATTTTCTTACTTTTTTATCATTGATTGCTGCAATAATCTCGTTTTTATTTATCCCTAGAATTCCGGCCAGTCTGGCTACCACTTTTTCCTCTTGGTCTTTTAAGCCGAGATAAACAATTGATACACTGTATACCGGCCGGTCCTTAACCAACACTTTGCCGTTTTTGTCTTTGATTTCACCGCGGGGTGCCGGAATAGTCACCAGCTTGATGCGGTTTTCATCGGACATGGTCTTAAATTGCTGCACCTGTACCAATTGCATATAAGCGAGCCGGCTAATGAGCACCAAAAAAATAACGGAAACCAGTGCCATGAATATTTTCAGATTTCGTTCTACGGTTTTGGTGGTCATCGTCTAACCTCCCAAAGATTTATGGTTTTTTTAGCAGCCCTTTGTGTGACGAGCGGTAAAACCGCCCGTAAATAAACGGTGCTAGACAACTGTTGTATACGGCGACCGGCAGAATAACAGCCGTAAAAGCGGTAATATAGTTTCCGGCAAACCCGGCAAAATAGCCCAAAACCCAAATCACGGTTTCATGCCATAAAGTCCCTAATAACAATGCAACGGCGGCAATAAAAATACTTTCTTTGTAAATCTTATATTCCAAAGCACCAAAAATAAAGCCTGTGAGTAACTTGGCCAGCGCGTTAAGACCAATAAACTGACCCATAAAAAGGTCCTGCATGATACCGCCCATAAATCCGACCAGCGCTCCCTCCCGGGAGCCGTGCAACATAGCGTAAAATATAACCAAAATAAGGATTACATCGGGTTTGACACCGGCAACTGTAAGATAAGTGAAAAGGGTGGATTCAAAAACGAGGCTGACAATGAACAAAAAAGCCAACAGGATATAACGCATTTTACTGCCCTCCTGACCGGGCAAAGGCGTTTTTAATTACAAAAACCTCTTCTAAGCGGTTAAAATCAACAAACGGCCTAACTACTGCCATTTTATCCAGTCCGTTGGACTGAAATTCAAGTTTGGTGATTTTGCCCACCGGCAGGCCTTTGGGGAAAATGCCCCCCAAGCCGGAAGTGACTACTGTCTGTTTTTCCCTTATTGGCGCATCCTTGGGTATATGAATCATCCTAAGCAGGCCGGTACTGTCCGGGTCACCCTCAAGCACGCCCGGGGTGCGGGTGACCTGACTTACACCGCTCTGGCTGATACCTCCCACCGCACTGTCCCGGCTAAAAACAAGCATCACATCTGCCGAGTAATTAGAAACATTGATGACCCTGCCTACCAGTCCCTTACCCGTAACCACCGCCATGTTTTTGGCCACCCCGTCAGCGGCACCAACGTTAATGGTTATAGTTTCCAGCCAATTGTCAGGGTTGCGGCCAATTACCGAAGCAGTTATCAACGCAAAATCTTTTTGTACCGAATCTTTAAACGCCAGCATTTCCCGTAAGCGAAGATTTTGGTAGCCATACTCTCTAAGCAGGTTGTTTTCGGCTTCCAATTCAGTCACCCTTTGGTTTAGCCGGCTGTTTTCCGATTTTATCCGGCCGATGGAAAACACAGAAGATAAGGTTTCCCTGACCGTATCGGAAACTCGCGTAACCCCGCTTTGCAGCGGGGCTAAACTATCTTTTAAACCTTTTTCCAGGGGCGTCAGCCAGGGGCGGTCCGATTTGGTGTAATGTATGCCTGCCAGCGCCACAGCGACCAGTACGATAAAACCCAGCACGTACCTGTTCAACAGATAGCGGAACAAGGGAACCCCGCCTTTCTAGCCAATTTTTTTCGGGGTAATCAGGACCCGGCGTAAAACATCCAAATTTTCCAATACTTTACCAGTACCGAAAGCCACACAGAAAAGTGGCTCTTCGGCTACATGCACCGGCATCCCGGTCTCTTCACTGACCAACAGGTCCAGTCCGCGCAAGAGCGAACCCCCGCCAGCCATAACAATACCCCGATCCATAATGTCAGAGGCTAGTTCCGGAGGGGTTTTTTCCAGGGTCACCTTAATCGCCTCCAGGATAGCGCTAACAGGTTCGGATAAGGCTTTAAAAATCTCTTTGGAGGTAATCACCACTGTTTTGGGCAAGCCGGTCACCAGGTCCCGGCCCCGGACCTCAAATTTTTCTTCATCGGGAAATGGATAAGCAGTGCCAATTTTAATTTTCAGTTCTTCGGATGTACGTTCGCCCACCATCAGGTTATACGTCCGCTTGATGTGTTGAATAATGGCTTCGTCCATTTCATCCCCGCCAATGCGGATGGATTGGCTGGTAACGATGCCCCCCAGCGAAATCACGGCCACCTCAGCCGTGCCGCCGCCTATATCGACAATCATGTTGCCGGTCGGTTCATGCACCGGCAACCCGGCACCGATGGCCGCCGCCATAGGCTCCTCAATCAGGTAAGCTTCCCTGGCCCCCGCCTGCAGCGCGGCTTCCCGCACTGCCCGCTCTTCTACGGCGGTTACACCGGAGGGCACGCAAACCACGACTCTGGGCCGCACCAGATAAGGCCTTTTCTTCAACGCCTTGGTAATAAAATACCTGAGCATACTCTGCGTAGTGTCAAAATCGGCAATTACCCCGTCCTTCATGGGCCGGATGGCTATAATATTACCA
>CAZWUW010000125.1:0-4697 GCA_964636895.1 uncultured Eubacteriales bacterium | reverse complement strand
TTAACCTGGCCTGCCTTTTCACCCGCCCTCCACGTCTGCCTTCAAAAGTCATTGCTAACTACTCCTCCTATCCTAAGCTAACAGGCGTACAGTATTTTGCCTTTTTTCCGCCACACCGGCCAACCCTGCATTTTGTTCCACTGAATTTATAAAACTACTATGCCAGGTGGAAAAAACAAACAGGGTCCAGATTTTTCTTGCCAAATCCGCTTCGCCTCGCACATGCTGTTTTATCATCTTCTCTACTGCATCCAGCCGAATATAGTTCTCAATGCCACCGGCCTTAATCATTTCATGTATTCGGTCTACCTGGCTGCTCCGCAGCCAGTCGCGCAAAGGTACCGGGAAACCCAGTTTCGGCCTGTTGACAATAGCCTCAGGAATTATTCCTTGCATGGCCTGGCGGAACACATACTTGGTAGTCCCGTTACTCACCCGGTATTTAGCCGGGATACAACGGGCCACCTCAAAAACTTCCCGGTCCAGGAACGGGACACGCAACTCCAGAGAGTGGGCCATGGTCATCTTATCGGCCTTCATCAGAATATTCCCCGGCAGCCAAAGATTCAAATCGATATACTGCATCTTGGTAATACTATCAAGATGGCTTACTTTATTATAAAAACTGCCTGTAATATGCAGCGGATTATGATAAGAAGCCCATTCCTCCTGATTTATCCCAATAATCTCAGCCTTTAAATCCTCGGTAAAAATTTTGGCATTACCAAAAAAGCGTTTTTCCAGCGGCGTAGTTCCTCTTAAAAGATAATTTCTGCCCCGAAAACCAAACGGTATTTTTTTCAGGATACCATGCATCATACTATTAAACCCTGCCGGCAGATAATCAAAGGGTTTAAGCGCCAGTGGCTCCCGGTAAATACCATAACCGCCAAAAAGCTCGTCCGCCCCTTCGCCGGAAAGCACCACTTTAACATGTTCCCGCGCCAACTGGGCCACAAAATACAAGGCAATTGCCGATGGATCCGCCACCGGTTCGTCCTGGTGCCAAATAGCGTTTGGTACCGCCTCAAAATATTCTTCAGGGGTAATTATTTTTTCATAATGCTCTGTTCCCAGTGCTGCCGCTGTTTCCCGGGCAATAAGGCATTCATTGTTGGGACCGGCAAAGCCAACCGAAAAGGTTTTTATCGCTTCTTCTTTTCTCATTAAAGCAGCAATACTGGTAGAATCAATCCCGCTGGACAAAAGGCAGCCGCGCTGCACATCACTCTGCATGTGGTTTTTTACGGAATCCGCCAAGACCGCCCTGATTTCTTCCACATAATGTTCCAAGGGCTTATCAACAGGCTCAAAGGCCGGACTCCAGTATTCCTGAATGGTCAATTGGTTTTTGGAAATATGCAGCCAATGGGCCGGCGGCAACTTGCAAATCCCCTGAAACATAGTATGAGGCTCTGGTACATACTGAAAGGTTAAATAATTCAGCAGACTTTCAACAGAGACCTCCCGTTTGATACCCTCAACACTCAAAATACTTTTGATTTCCGACCCGAATATAAATTTTTCGTTATCTTTATAATAATACATTGGTTTAATGCCAAAATAATCGCGCGCGGTAAAAAGTTCACTATTTCTGCTATCCCAAACAACAAAAGCAAACATGCCCCGCAGATAGCTGACACAACTGCGGCCATATTCCTCAAAAAGGTGCACAATCACCTCTGTATCGCTTTGGGTTTTAAACCGGTGCCCTTTTTGAACAAGCATCTCCCTTAAAGCTTTGTAGTTGTATATTTCGCCATTTAACACCACCCAGACTGTTTTATCTTCGTTCGACAAAGGTTGATGCCCTTCATTGAGGTCGATTATAGACAGCCGGCGAAAACCCACCCCCAGCCCTTTATCAAACAAGTATCCGGCGTCATCCGGGCCGCGGTGGTGAATCATATTGGTCATTTTCTCTAAAACATCTGCAGACGGTTCCCTTTGATCAAAATAATATATGCCTGTTATTCCACACATCTATAAAACCCTCTCTTTCCCACTGATAGTTATTATCAATTATCAGGGGCGAGAGGGCCAGATAATCCGCCTGGTAAAGTTTAGCATATAGCCATATACGAAAACTTATCGGTTTATAAACCGATTCATCTTTGTTAGTTCGAAAAGCAGCTTTGGTCTTATTAATAGACTTTACTGTTTTAGCCGCTGTTTTCTTTTTAATTCTGACTTCCTGCCGTTTTGCCGCCACCGCGCTGACACTATATTCTGATTTCGCGTCATAATGAATGTGTTCAATTACCACATGACTGAAATTAAATATAAAGGCTATAGCCAGCAAAAAAGATGATAACCAGCGAAAAAAATTCTGTCTTATATTTTTCATGCTAACTCCTATTTAAACTTTTCCCGCAATGGGGGCACTGTGCTTTTAGGCTCAATACGTCAGGCAGCCAGCTATCACCAAACCAATAGATACAAACATACCAAACAACGCTATGGCTACCGCCACATTATCTTTTTCCACTGCCTCAGCGACGTTAAAACCAGGTGTTAATACTTCGGCCAGAAAATTGGCGATAACCTGGGTGACTATGCCAATACCCGCCCAGATAGCCAAGTCTGTAATGGCTATGGAGTTAGCTATGGCGGAGTAGAGGATTATTGCCAGACCAATAGTCCGGCCGGCCATTACAATTCCGGCAGCTCTGTTCCCCTGGCCAATAAGCGTAAACTCCTTGGTTTTGGTAGTAAACACAAAAACAACAATGCCTACAGCCATAAGCACCGTACTTATACCAAAATAAATGAGGTAATTAATCAACAATCTGCTTAATGTCATAGTATTTGTTTCTCCTTTACTTTTATTATGAACCAGGAGCTATCCCATAATGCCGGCGGGCAGATAATAAGTGGCATTGTCAGAAATCAGATTCCCGGCTCTAAAGCCTATCGCCGATGCTTGGCCGTTAATCAGAAAACAACCGGTGAGCAAATAGGCTTCTTTTTTACCTTCGATGGTTTTGATTGTAGTTTTGGGCAGCTCAACAAACTTTTGGCAGACCGGGGCGGAATCGGTGTAGCTGCGGTTTTTATCAGCATACATAAGGGTGCCGTCCGGGTGAAAAATTTCTACCGTGTCGCCTTCCCTGCCAAAACAGGGCTTTTTAACATAGGCTTCACGGTCTTCAATAAACCAGTCTGCTTCAAAGTATGTGGGCAGCATATACTGTTCTATCCAGGCATGTTCCTCGGCGGTAAAAAACGCTTCTTCCTCATGCAGACCCCAGATAACAACCTGTACCCCTTTACTCTGCAAGAGGAATGCCGACGGTGGATTGACTACCGCTACTTTTCTCCTGACTATATGGTCCAGAAGCATACTGCCTACATTAACATTGGTGGCCTGGTCACGATCATGAATCAGGTGTTCAATCGGGTAAGTCTGGCGGTAGAGGACATCTATTTTGCGGTCACCGGCATCATATATTCCTTTTTCATCAAGCCTCAAATCTGCCAGCGGACAGTAAGCTGCATTGACCAACCCGCTCAGTTCCAGCAGGTACAGTGCCGTATGCCGGTCTTCAATGTGATCCCCGTGAGAAGTGAAAAGCACATACGGCATACCGGTGCCGCCAATGTATTTATATGAATCAATAATCGCTGCCCGGACCGCCTCTGCCAAAGCCGGCTCCAACCCCTGGTTAGGGTCTCCGACCCCAAATTCACGACACACCAGACCATTAATGCTATAGCATTCTTTAATAAAGGTCGGCGTATCGGCATTGATTTCCAGCACCTTGTAACCATGTGACGTCCTGACCAGATCAACTCTGGCAATAACGCTCTCCGGCCCGATGGTCTTCATGCGCACATACTTATAAGTCTCTTCGGGAAAATCCAGTTCCCATAACACCCGCTCATCAGCCATGCGCAACATGGCCACAGTTTTGGCAAATATTTTGCCGACCCGTTCCGTGACCAGGCGAATCTCCTCAGCTTCTTCCCGGGATATCAGATACATATCCAGTAAGGCATACTCCATATTATAAAGTTCCGGCCAAAAATCAGTCCTTAACGGCGCATAAAACCGTTCACGCTGTTCAGCATGCGTTTTCGGTGAAAAAATCAACCGCCGAAACCTCCTCCCTTTGTCCCGGAACCAAAACCACTATATTTGGATGCACTTTTAAAGCCTGGAGTTTTACTGATGGAACTCTTATGGAGCTTTCCACCATAAAAGAAAAACCGGCCGTCCGGGGAATCGTATTCCCACTCGCCATCCTCTTCATCCCAAACCCAATACCTGTCGTCATACCCCTCGATCTGCGGCGGAGGCGTTGGTGGTGCCTGGTAGGCAACCTGGTCGCTGCAGCCGGCTATATTGCCGGTGATAAAGGCGCCGATAAGAAGTGTAAGCAATCTATGCGTTCTCAAGAAATCAACCTCCTTTTGGCTGTGCTCTTTAATATTCTATAAAATTTGATAATCTTCCTGCATTCTAGACACTTAACATTGTAAATAACAAAAAAAAAATCAGGGTATCTTATACTGATCCAGCAGTTCATATTTTCCATCAGCAAAATAGCTGATTTTATATTTTTTCGTTTTATCCAACTTAGGCAGAGTAAATACCCAGACTTTCGCACAGTATAAAAAAAAAGAGCGGAATGATAATAACATAGCCTCTCGGCATTCGATGGCAGATGAAGGGAGAAATGTATCCAAAAGGGCTG
>CAZWUW010000124.1:0-4847 GCA_964636895.1 uncultured Eubacteriales bacterium | reverse complement strand
CCCATCCAGGTATCAAGACAAAATAGTTTTAGGCCCCGTTCAGCCATGTAGCAGATTTTTGATGTCACTACCCCCATCTGAACTCCCCGTCTACTAAGGTCTGCTAAGATTTCCGCGGCGCCGGGGAAAGGAGTGGTTAATTCGTCATGTTTGTTCAGGTTAAATTCCCGGTAAGTTATGACCATCTCATCAGCTTGCTCCGGTGAAAGTTTGCGCATAATGTCAATGAGGGGTTCGCCAAAATAACAGTATAGCTCTTCCCCGTCTATTTCTCGGTGCAGGTGCTTGCGCACGGTATGTTTAAAGGATTCCACCACCAAATTATTGGTGTTTAATAAGGTACCGTCTAAATCAAATAATACGCATTTAATCCGCTTTTTCATAGGGTCTGCTTCTGCTCCTTCCAGTTCACAATGAGGCTGTAAGGTTGGACTGAGGCATTACCCAGGTAATCGTAAGTTTTCAGGTAGTACCAGCCGGCCCGGTCAATTTTTAGTGCAGCCAACTCTTCGTCACCAGTCAGGGCATTGTCGATTTTGCCCAGCAATTTGGCGCTGCTGTCATATATTTCAATCACTCCGTCAATATCACCAGGCACATTCATGCTCAAATTCAGCCGGGCGGCTGAGGGAATATACACTTTATACCAGTCCATGTCTTCAATCCCCATAAAAGTAGGCTGCACAGGTGTACCTTTATTAATAGGCCTGGCTTTTTGGAAAGTATTATTGTCTTCCCACCTGTCCGGCTGGACTTTAAACGGTTTCAAACTTAAAGTGTAGGTACCCCTGACAGCCGGGTCCCAACTGTTCACCGCCAGATAATACCGACCGGGCCGATTGGGAATAAAGACGCCCATATCGATTTGACCCTTTTTACCGGAATCAATTTCCGTGACAACATCCAGGACAGGTTCCGATCGGTTCGCATCATCTCCACCCGGCCCTTGTTCAGCCATGCTTTTTTGATTCTTCCCACTGCCCTGTCCCTGATTATCGTCATCAGGCTCCCTTTCCCTAAAGACAATAACCGATCCGTTGATTTCTTTGGCGGGTGCCAGATAAACCAGCACCGGTTCCGGTTTTTCAATATCCAGCACATAAAAATCCACATCCCCGTCCGGGTATAAGGTTCCCTGTTTAACAGCTCCGACGGTCAGAGTATTTGCTTTTAAAGGCAAGTCATTATCTTCGTTATCCACAAAATTAAAATTTTGCATAGCAAAATCCAAGGTGTATTCGCTATTGGGAGCCCCCCCGTAACTCATGGCATTAAGATAATAAGTACCGGGGTTTACCTTAAACTCCAGGGATCTGTCTTCGTTAGCGGAGTAATCCCAATTGTCATATCCCACCGGCTCATCCTCCGGGTTCTGATAAAGTGCCAGCGCAGGCAATACGTTATCAGCCCCGCCTGCCCTCACTTCCAGGATACCTCCGGTATCAACTGCAATTTTATACCAGTCCTCATCTTCACCATCAGTAAAGCTGGCTTGGATACTGTCATTAATTTTGACCGGTGTCGCATGCTGCCATATATTGTTGTCCTCATACGGGTCCGGAGCGGGCGTATAGCTCTGGAGGCGCAAGGTGTAATACGCGTTCACAGCTGCGCCGGCTTTATCATAAACCGCTATATTGTAGACACCGTACCCCTTTTTAGAAGTCCTGATTACACCCGCTTCATTTTTCCCCTGACCACCATTATTAATAAATTCGTTGAAATAATCTTCTTCGTCGTCTCTAAAAATCTCCACAATCAAATCCAGCCCCGGCGGCACATCTAATTCCAGCCGGTAATACCGGTCGGCCTCTAGATTAACTTTATACAAATCAATATCATCCGTTCCACCGACAACACCCTGTACAGGTGTGTTTAAAGCAATTGCTTTGGCATTTGAAATAGCATCATTAGGTTCAAAAGAATCCCTGAGCACCTCGGCATCCGCCAACACGGTAGCAGTTAAGCGGTAACTCTCTTTGGACCAGCGGTTATGGTTACCAAAAACCTTTATAAAGTATTCCCCTGGCTCCAGGTCTGGCAACAACCCATAGACTGTTTCCGCCACCTGCATTGATGAGCCCTTAATAAAGGGTTCATCAAAACCGGGAAAAGAAATTCTGTAAGCAGCCGGTATACCGGCATCATCTTCCTCTGCGCCCTTTTCGGCATTATTAAACGAAGCCAGTTCACCGCCGGCATCAAAAATCTGAACCGCCGGACTGACCAACCCGGCCGGTTCCATGGTTACCTGCAAGGCACCCTTAGCCGGAATACTGACCTTATACCAATCTTCATCACTGCCGTAATCTATTTTCCCGGTTACAATTTGGCCGCTGTTAACCGGTACAGCCTTGTCCTGACTGTTATTTCCACTGTCGGTACGGGCAAAAGAAGTGTTCAGGGCCTTGTAGACATCAATCCGCCCGTGGCCATACTTAGGGTCCCAGCCGGGTTCACCCAGGTCGGTGGCTGATGCCTCAATAATCTCCCGCACATCATCCGCCGACAGCCGGGGGTTCTTGCTTAACAGCAAAGCAGCCAAACCTGTCACCATTGGCGCTGCCATGGAAGTACCGCTTTCTTCGCGATAGGTTGAACCTTTATAAGGGTCCCAATATGTACTGTATATTTCCTCACCGGGAGCGCTTACATCGATTTCCGGTCCATAACTGGAAAACTCGGAAAGTTCATCTTTTTTGTTGGTTGCGGAAACAGCTATAACATCCTTCAAGGCGGCCGGATAAGATATGTATTCGGAAGCCCAGTTCCCGGCCGCAGCCACCATCACAATGTTTTTCTCCCTGGCATAGGCAATAGCGTCATTCAGCACCGGCGAACGGTAAAAACTGCCAAAACTCATGTTGATGACCCGGGCACCATGGTCGGCAGCCCAGATAATGCCATCGGCAATAGAAATATCACTGCCACCCGCGGTATTAAAAACCTTTACCGGCATGATCCGCACGTTCGCCATCCCGGCAATACCGGTACTATTGTTGGCAGCAGCCGCTACAATCCCGGCCACATGAGTGCCGTGACCAAAGTCGTCCCTGGTGCTGCGCAGAGGGTTGACGGTATTAGTGCCGGCCACCAGCCGGCCCTGCAGGTCCGGGTGTTTATGGTCCACCCCGGTATCCAGGATAGCAACCACAATGCCGGGTTTACCAGGAGTAACATCCCAGGCTTTTTCAATGTTAATCTTTTGCAAAGCCCACTGCCTGAAGTATTGGGTATCGTTATAAGTCTTAAATGGCTGGTAAATGTAGTTTGGCTGGATGTAAGCAACATTGGGGTTATTGCCGAGGGTGTTTAGAAGTTTGGGCAGGTCGGTTGCCGGCGGAGCTTTGGCCAGGAAATAATCGAGTTTGGCATCGCTTTTCAAAATGTTGAGCTTGTATTTTCGAAAAAAAGCAGTAGTTTTATTAAAACCCGGTTTAAATTTAATAATTACCTCTTCTTTGCGATAAGCCCCCTCAGGCCATTCCGCCCGAAATAAATCTGCCCGACTCGCATTATACGCTTTACCCCGGTCCGGTGTTCTCGCGCCCGTCCAGGCTAAAGCAATATCAGGTAAAAGCAAAAAAATAGCCAGCATCAGCGCAGTTAATCTTTTCCCCGCTCTGTTCATTCTCCGTCCCCCTGTATAGGCGAATAACGCCAATTCTATAACACTCTGGTAGCACCGCGGTAGATCAAACCGCGCATCCCGTCCACAGTTACGATGATACCTGATTCCATAACCGATGTAGCGCCGTCCACGCCTACCACTACCGGAATTCCCAGGTTTAAACCGACAATGGCGGCATGGGATGTCAACCCGCCGGCCTCGGTAATCACAGCGGCGGCCTTTTCCATAGCAGGGACGAAATCCCGGTCGGTGACCGGGGCAACCATAACATCTCCAGGCTGCACCATTTCCAAGGCTTCTCTGGCGGTTTTGACCACCCGCAGCGTTCCGGTTACCGCTCTTGCTCCGATACCGGTGCCCCGGGCCATCACATCCCCTACAATATGTACTTTCAGCAGGTTAGTGGTACCCGGCATACCTACCGGCACCCCTGCAGTAATTACAACCAAATCCCCGCATTTAATCATCTTAGCGGCCAGCGCGGTCTGGATTGCCACGGCAATCATTTCGTCGGTGCCGGAGGTTTCAGGCACCAATAAAGGCTGCACCCCCCAAACCACACTCAATTTCCGCACCACATCCATTTTCGGCGTTACAGCAATAATTGGCGCCTGCGGTCGATATTTGGAAACCATCCGGGCTGTATGACCGGATTTTGTGGACGTAATTATAGCCGCTGCTCCCAGGTCCAGCGCCGTGTCACAGGTGGCATGGCTGATAGCGTCAGTAACAGTGCGTAGCTGGCTCAAACTCCGGTGATCCATGATTTCTTTATGCTTTAGAGCCCGTTCGGTTCGTTGAGCAATCCGGGCCATCGTCTCCACCGCTTCCACCGGAAAATTCCCGGCCGCAGTTTCACCGGAGAGCATGATAGCGTCCGTACCATCAAAAATGGCATTAGCTATATCCGAGGCTTCCGCCCTGGTCGGGCGGGGGTTGTTAACCATAGACTCAAGCATCTGGGTAGCAGTAATAACCGGTTTGCCCACCCGGTTGCATTTTTCGATAATCATTTTCTGAATCAGGGGCACTTCCTCAGTGGGGATTTCCACTCCCAGGTCACCCCGGGCCACCATTACACCATCCGCAACCTTAAGGATTTCATCAATATTTTCTACACCCTGGCGATTTTCAATCTTGGCAATCACCTGAATATCAGACTCGGCTTCTTCCAATATACGTTTAATTTCCAGCACATCCGCAGCCCGGCGTACAA
>CAZWUW010000123.1:0-5118 GCA_964636895.1 uncultured Eubacteriales bacterium | reverse complement strand
AGTCAACACCAATCTTGACGTTTTCCTCCAGCAACTGCTCAATAATCTCGTCGCAAAGGAAAAGCATCAGACCTTTACCCATCATGTCGTCAACAATTTTTTTGGCTGCTTTGCTGTCTTTGGCGCGGCCAACGACAACAGCCTCACCGGGGATAGTCCAGTCAACCATCTTGATACCATAAGAACGTACAATCGGATCGCCCAGGAAACCGGTCCACGGAGCGACGTGCAGTGGGTTTTCCGGAGTATTATCGATATAACGCACTACTTCGATAATGTCGGCAGCATACCAGGTAGACTCACCATTTAAAACATACTGTGCCAGCGTCAGGTCCTCAGTAATCTGGTTACGCATCCGGTTAAGGATAGGCACCATTTCTCCCAGGGTGGTTACCTTTTCGCCGCTCATACAAAGGATAATAGGTACAAAGTAAGCGGTATCCGGATAAGCAACTTTTTTATCCTTACCATATTTCTTGATAGCCTGAGTCAACAGAATTTCCGCATAGCTCACAGCGGTAATAGCACCCTTGTAAGCTCTTCTGAATAGTTTTATGGGCTCTTTTCCCGGCTCAATTGCGCCTTCATATACTTGATCAAAGTTCAACTCTTCTGACATTCTTCTTGTTCCTCCTTTCGAATTTCAATTTATTAATAATTCTGGCACAGACCGGCTTCAAACTTCTCGGCGGTTTTCCTGTGTACGCCGAGTTTCCAGGTCCGATATTCAAGTGCGTTAAGAATTTTCTTGCTAGCTTCTTTATGGTCTACCTCAAAGATGAAGTAGCCACCGAAAACGTCACTGGCAATCTGGGTAGCAATACTGAAGAACAAGTCGCTGCCTTCAACCGGGGGCAGTACACCAACGTGAGTTGGCAAGCCAAGGGTAATGGCCCAGCAACCGATAGCAACAGACTTGCCGCTCATAGCCTCTGGTGCTGAAGCAACGTAAGGCACCTTCGGAATATCTACACCCAAGTGGTTAGCCATATCTGATACCAAATCAACACCTCTGGTGTTATCAACACAAGAACCCATGTGCAGAATAGCCGGCAGGTTAAACTTCAAACCCGCTTTGCCGTCAAACTGGCTGAGGAACGCTTTTAGGCCAGGCCCAACAAGTCCATCCCGCTGATCCGGGTCAAGCAGGCCAAACCTGCCGAAAGTCTGGGCGGCACAACCGGTAGCTACAACAAATACGTCATTCTTCAACAGTTCTTTTACAATACCTATATGGTTCTCGTCCTGCAGGCCTTTCAGGTTGTTACAGCCGGCAAACTGGACAACACCTTTAATCTGACCGGATTCAATGGCATCAGTTAATACTTTGACCGGAGCGGCAGGATTAACGGCCCCAAAAATTTCATAAATGGCCTCCAAGCTAAAACCGGCGGCTACTTTGTACTTCAGGTTAGGAATGTGTACTTTGCTGTTATCCCGCTCTTTGAAGGTAGCAATAGCAGTCCGTACAATTTCCTTAGCGTCTTCCATAGCAGTTTCAGTATTAAACGGAATGTGCGCAGTGCCGGGCAGCTTAGCAATCGGCTGGGTAGTCACAATTTTGGTATTGAAACACTTAGCGACATTGGTCAAACCAGGCATAATGCACTGTACATCTACTACCATGGCATCAATAGCACCGGTGGCAATAGCCAGCTCCTGAGAGCTGAAACCGGTGGCAACAGGTACACCCTGCCGGCTCAGTACTTCGTTACCGGTACAGCAGATACCTGACAACTGGATGCCGGCAGCACCGGCTTCCTTAGCTTCGCCTTCCAGTTCACGGGAAGCGGCAACAATCATTTCACTCAGCAGCGGGTTATGACCGTGCAGGATAATATTAACTTTATCTTTATTAATTACTCCCAGGTTGGCCTCAGATAGCAGTGGGGTAGGAGTTCCAAACAGAATATCGGAGAAGTCGGTACCGATATGACACCCGACATAGTCGGCCAAAGCAGCTCTTAGCGCGCTGAAAGTAAGGTTTACCGGGTCATTGTCCTGACCAACGTGGGCCTGAGCTAGCAGGTCAGCCATAGCAGACTGGATACCATTAGTGGTAATGTTACAGGCGTCAAGTTTAGCCTTGCGTCCTGCTGGAATAGTATTTACCAGGAATTTGCACTCGTCTTCACCGGTCAGCATCCGGAAGTCTTCCAGAGCTTGTTCAGCTAGGTCTTTGGCAATTTGGTTATCGGTTCTGCCTTCAGTGGCAATCCCCTGCCGCTTGGCAACTTTATGCAACTTCTTGGGATCAGTAATCTTATAGTCCGGTGCCTTCCCTTCGGCAACTTCCAAAACAGTATGGGCAATATGCCGGGAATGCTCACAATGGGCAGCAGTACCAGTCAATAACATCACCCCGGTGCTCCGGGCAGCAATAATCCAGGCGTCGGCGCCGCAGATACCTTTGCTCTTGGGTCCGGTATCGGCAGTAATCCGGCAGGGTCCCATCATACAGAACCGGCAGCAGGTACCTTTGTAACCGAACTGACACTGGGGCTGCTGAGCAACGGCCCGGTCAAAAGCGGTAATGATGCCTTTTTCCTGAGTCTTTTCGAGCATTTCCAATACTGCAGGGTCACTGGAGCGTTTAACGTTCTTGGAGTCAAATACTCTAGTAGCATCTGACGGATTGTGGGTATGGCTTAGATCTCTAAATCTTGGCATTAACTATAACCTCCTTAAATAATTTTAGTCTGGATTCGCATTAAAAAATGCAAAATTTTCACTTAAGCCCTCGCTAGACCCACCTCCTGTTCTAATTTCTTATAAATCTCTTGCATGCTGCGGAGGAGTTCTCCTCCCAATTCTGCTGCTGGCCCTTGATCCATAGAGCTCTCCCAGATATCGTCATCAAAAGGTACAAAACCTAAAATATTATCGGCATCAAAATGCTTGGCAATAAATTCCTGCTCTTTGGGATTTCTGATCTTATTGCCGATAATCATCGTTTTCTTAATTCCCAGTTCCTCCGCCATTTTTTGCACCAGCTTAGCGGTGTTGACACTGTTTTTACTCGGTTCCACCACCACCAGCATGATATCCACACCACGGGCGGTGCCTCGGGTCAAGTGCTCGATACCGGCACCCATATCCAGAATAACCACCGATTCCTTATCCCAAAGAATTGACCCTAATACATTGCTGAGAAAACTGTTTTCTCTGCAGTAACAGGCTGACCCTCCCTGTTTGATGCCGCCCATGCGCAGAAACCGGATGTTATCAAGCTTAATGCTGTATTCTTCAAGCACATCATCAACATTGGGGTTGAGCGAAAAAAAAGCTCCTCCCCCCTGGCTTTTGCCATCTATAACTTCCTTCAAATCAACTATTGGTTTTAAATCCCTGATAGTTTCTTCCGGAATGCCCACACCGGCTGCCAGGCAGGCATCCGGATCGGCATCAACCGCATAAACCATCTTACGCTTTTGGGCAAAAAGCTTGACCAGGGTAGCCGCTACGGTGGTCTTTCCCACCCCGCCTTTACCAGATATCGCTAACTTCATAACCTTCCACCTCTCGTCAAAGGATTAGTGCTACAACTAGTGCTGCATGGCAAGCCCGTTTAATAAATTATTATGGGTATTCAAAATTTTCGCACTTTTTAAAGTTTTCTACAGGAACCTCATTAAATCCTTCTTTAGTGTGAAAGATTTTTATAAATGCCTAAAGAGGGCATGTATAAATCTGTTTCGACAGAAAATTCTAAATTCCTTCCAGGGCAAAAAAAATAATACCGGTGCAGCATCAAAAAGAAACACCCCACTGGGGCTTTTAGGAAATCACTATTAAAACATTAAAAACTTTTTTCTCAGTAATCTGTATTCCAGCACGTACCCAAGACCACATAAAACCAGCAGCATCACTCCGGTGAATTGCATAACCTTAATCCTATTGGTCAGTTTTTTTATTTTTCCATCCTTTTGTTTAATAATGTTCTGAATCTCCCGCTTTTCTTTCCCTAACTGCTCCTTCTCGGTATGCACAAGCCGTTTCTCTTCCTGTAACTGATACACTGATCCGGTTGCCTTCATAAATCCCTGACTTAATTCCTTTACCCGCTTCTGCAGCAAATGTTCTTCCACAAAACCCGCTCCCGCCGCAAGACCGTTCCAAATAACCATGCCGTTGCTACTCTCATGTATGTTCACCCCGGCTAACATGGCTACTGTCGGTGCCACATCAATAATACGCACCGGCGGTAACAATGTACCTCTTTTTAGCCCAGGTCCTTTCAGCACTACCGGTACCGTAGTTAATTTACTGCTGTTGCTGCCCGTAACAACAATCAGAGTTTCATCATAAACCCCCATGGTTTTTAACTTCAACAACAGACGGCCCAGTTGCTCGTCACTTGCGCCAATCGCCTTATAATATTTAGTCCCCCGGCCGGTGGTATTTTTCGCTCCGGATAAAACCACCCCCAAAAAATATGGTTTGTTTTTTTCAAATGCCGCCAGCGCTGCCGCCATAATATCCTGGTCATTACCGGATACCAACTCTGTTTTAGCGGAATTATGAGCAGTATTAAAAAACTTTTTGGCTGAAGTATTTTGTGCAGCTATATAATAAGCATCCCGGTCATATTTCTTTAGCATACCGGGTAAAACTTCTGTTCTTATATAATGCTTAACCGGATTGAAACCACTTATCTCCGTATCGGCTCCGCTCAAAATTGCCGCCAGGTGATAAGCTGTATCCGCCGGCAAGACATCCGTCCCGGGGGCATAAATACCGCTGGAGGCTAAACCATTCAGGTTCGGCGTATATGAATTTTTTAGACCATTTTCCGTAACCCCGTCAAGTGTAACAAAAAAAATATGGCGAATCACTTTTTGCTCAATTGGCTGTTGCTGCCCCTCTCCAGTTTCCCGGGCCCATACCCCGGAACTTAATAGCAAGCCACCAATTACCATAATTACAATACAACAAATCTTTTTGGTTTTGAAATACATCTCCAAACAACCTCCCTTGGCAGATATCACTATAATATATTTTGAGGCCTGGCCAAATATACCGCTATTTTCCCTGATGCATTAAAACTTATTTTTGCGTGATAATATTAACATGGATTCGGTAAGTAACCATGTTAAAACTGAATTTTATCCAGTGTTA
>CAZWUW010000122.1:0-5157 GCA_964636895.1 uncultured Eubacteriales bacterium | reverse complement strand
TCTGGAAAGCCCTTTACGACCAGACCGATATATGTTAAAATAACGACCATATAATACTAATCCGATGATGGAGATAAGTAAGCTGAACGATAGTTTTTTCAGGGAAAAAGGGCCATAGACTGCGAGCCTTTTAGAACTGTACCGGCTGAAATTCCCTCCTGAGTAGCAGGTTGAAAACCTTTTGGCAAAGTAGACCGCGCCGGCTCTTCCCCGTTACAGGAAGGGGGTATCGGCTTTAGCCCGTACCTTTTTGAGCGGACCTTTATGGTCAAATTGGGTGGTACCGCGGGAGTTTTATACCTCTCGTCCCTTACAGGGATGAGAGGTATTTATTTTTTATAATTTTATATTACCGTAAAAGCGATGACGGAGCGCATAAATTATCCATCCAACCCTCCCAGGGAGGCCGGGGTCATAGACTGAAAACCCCGCCAGGGCCGGATAATTGAAATTTCCCTCCAGAGCTGCAGGCTGAAAGCACGTACCACCAGTAGGCCGAGCCGGAACTTCTACCGTTAACAAGAAGGGGGTATCGGAACTTTGTTCCCGTACCCTGATGAGTGGACCTTTATCAGGTCAATTCGGGTGGTACCGCGGAAGCCTACAACTTTCGTCCCTTGAGGACAGTTGTAGGTTTTTTTATTTTAAAAAACCAGCGCCGAAAAGGCGATTGACATAAAAAATTATATAAAGGAGTGTAATGAAAAATGAAAAAACGCATCATAGCTTTACTTTTCACCCTAATTATCGCGGCCGTCACAGTTCTAAGCGGTTGTAGCACTAAGCAGGAAGCACCGGCGGTTAAAACCGGGGCCGGGCCGGAACCGTACAAAATTGGTGCCATCTTTGATTCCTCCGGACCTGCCTCATCCCTTGGCGTGCCTGAGCGGGATACTGTTAAAATGCTGGCAGAGAAAATCAACGCTGCCGGCGGCATCAACGGCCGCCCAATTGAACTGGTACTGGAAGACAGTGAAAGTGATGAGACCAAGGCATTATTGAAGGCCAAGAAACTGATCCAGGAAGATAAAGTACTGGCTATTATCGGACCGTCTACCAGCGGCACTACCATGTCCATTGTGCCATATGCCCAGGCCAACAATATTCCCTTAATATCATCAGCCGCCAGTATTAAAATTGTGGAACCGATTAAAGACCGCAAATGGATTTTCAAAACCCCGCAGAGTGACACTGTGGTTGCCGGAAAAATCTATGCTTACTTAAAAGCCAAAGGATTGAAAAAAGTAGCTTTTATGAACATGAATAATGCCTATGGTGAAAGCGGCCGACTTGAATTCATAAAAGGCGCTGCCGCCAACGGTATCACCGTGATTGCCGAACAAAAATTTGAAGCCGGCGACAGTGACATGACAGCCCAGTTAACGCAGATCAAGGGCCTCAATCCGGACGCTGTGGTGGTCTGGGCGATCCCGCCGTCAGCCTCTCAGATGACCAAGAATTACCGTCAACTTGGAATTAAAGCCCCTCTCATTCACAGTCACGGCGTAGGTAATGAAACCTTTCTGGAATTGGCCGGAAAAGATGCTAATGGCGTCGTCTTCCCAATCGGCAAACTCCTGATTGCCGGCGACCTGCCGGACAATGACCCCCAGAAGCAGGTCTTGACAGAATACATCAATGACTATAAAGCCGCTTATAAAGCACCTCCCAATGCTTTCGGCGGATATGCCTGGGACGGTCTGATGATTTTAGTTAAGGCTATTGAAAAAGCCGGGGCAGATTCAGCCAAAATCCGTGACGAACTGGAAAAACAGAATAATTTTGTGGGCATCTCCGGTATTTTCAGTATGTCCCCGACCGACCACAACGGTCTGGACCAGGATGACCTGATTTTAGTAGAGGTTGTAGACGGCAAATGGAAATTAATTCAGTAAACAATTTCTAGCAATAACCGCATATAATATCATACACCTACCACCTAAGACCTACCACCTACTGCCCACCTACCACCTAAAAAATATGTAGCAGGAATTGGAATACTGTTGTAGAATATTAATAAATAAACTTAATACTATTTATAAAAGCAAATTCAAAGAAGTGACCCGTAACAAAAAGCAATGCTTTAAGCACCACCAGTTTCCCCGAGTTTTTTGACTTTACCTAGGTTCAAAGCGAAAAACAAAAAGGAGGGGTTTTGTGATGGTTGATACAAAGTTACGCGGCTCGTTTGGGTATTTCTTTGGTCGGCTTGACTCGCCGGATGAACTGACCATAGCATTTCTGGCCGAAACAGAAGATATGGTCTCCGGTTTGGCCGCCATCCTGACAGACATCGGCGAGGAAAACTTGAAAGTTGTCTTTAAACTCTTACCCACCGGAATTGTCGAAATTATCATTGAGGACAAACGCGACCCCGATAATTTCACCGACCACCGGCTGCGCCCGGTTACCCACATCAGCAGGTTCCTGCATGATTTTGAAGAGGATAAGAAATATGTGATTACTGTTGGTGACCTGGAACTGAACATGGCTTACGATAAACTACGACTGGAAATGGATCAGGTCGAATGGGTTGCGGAATATCTGCATTAATGCTAAAAAACCACCCCGGATAACCGGGGTGGTTTTATTTAGCTTTTACAGTTACATTGCTCTGCCACTACATCGTACACCTTAGCCAGCGCTTCCGTCAGCTTGGCCGGATCCTTGCCTCCGGCCTGGGCCATATCCGGCCGCCCGCCACCGCCGCCGCCGGCAACTTTAGCCACTTCCCTGATAATATTACCGGCATGAATCCCTTTACCCAATAGGTCTTTGGTCACCATGGCCACCAAATTGACCTTGTCCTCTTGCACCGCACCGGCTACAACTACCCCGGAACCCAGTTTGTCCCGCAGCATGTCGCCCATACCGCGCAAGGCGTCCATATCAGGAGCGGCGACAGTTACCGCCAGCACCTTAATCCCTGCAATATCGCGCACCTGATCCAGCATACCGGCCGATTCGTGTTTGGCTAATTGGGCCTGCAGACCAGCCAGTTCCTTCTCTTTTTCTTTATATTGCTGCAGTAATACCTCAATCCGCCTGACAACATCTGCCGGGACGGTTTTCAGTAAGCTGGCAGCTTCATCAAGCTGTCCGGCCAAATTATCAAGATAAGCCAGAGTGCCATAACCGGTCACAGCTTCAATCCGCCGCAAGCCTGCACCTATACCGCTTTCACCAAGCAGCTTAAACAGCCCGGCCTCACCGGAAGTCTTGAGATGGGTGCCGCCGCATAATTCAGTGCTATAATCACCCATTTTAACAACCCGTACCTCTTCCCCGTACTTTTCACCGAATAAGGCGGTCGCCCCTCCGGCCTTGGCATCTTCCAAAGTTGTAACAGATATCTGCACCGGCAGTCCGGCCATAATCATTTCATTGACCCGGTCTTCCACCCGCCTGAGCTCGTTTTTTTCTACGGCCTTAAAATGAACAAAATCAAATCGCAGCCGGTCGGCATTCACCAATGAACCTGCCTGGTTGACATGATTCCCCAACACCTCTTTGAGGGCTTTGTGCAACAGATGAGTGACAGAATGATTGGCGGCAATACGGCGGCGCCGTCCGGCGTCAATTGCCGTATCCACTACATCACCAAAAGATAACTGGCCTTTTATAACTTCGCCGCAATGAATAATTACCCCGTTAAAAGCTTTTTTTGTGTCATGTATCTGCACTTCGGCCTTATGGGTCCTGATGAAGCCGGTATCGCCTACCTGACCGCCACTTTCGCCGTAAAAAGGAGTTTCATTAAGGATAATCTCCACATGATCGCCTTTATTGGCTTCGGTGGTAAATTCCCCGTTAATGATCAATGCCACCACATTAGCTGTGGCATTGAAATTATCATAACCAATAAATTGGGTCATACCCATTTTCCGGCCAATTTCCGCATAAAGCTCCTGACCGGCCAGCATGGCCGTATCCTGCCGGGCGGCCCGAGCCCGCTGCCGCTGTTCGTCCATGGCGGCGGCAAAACCTTCCCGATCTACTGCCAGCCCATTTTCTTCAGCAATATCCTCAGTCAGGTCAAGGGGGAAACCATAAGTATCATATAGGATAAATGCCTCTTGGCCGGTAATTTCATGGCGGCTTTCATTTTTAACCCGGCCAATGATTTCGTCCACCAGCTTCATGCCGTCCTCCAAGGTTTCGTGAAACCGTTCCTCCTCCACCTTGATTACCTGGCCGACATAATCCTGCTTTTCTATTACTTCGGGGTAAGCTTTACCCATTAATTCAGCCACTACAGACACAATTTCGTGCATAAAAGGGCGCTTGATGCCTAAAACAATACCAAAACGTACCGCCCGCCGCAAAATCCGGCGCAGCACATAGCCCCGTCCTTCATTGGAGGGCAACACCCCGTCGGCAATCAGGAAAGTACAGGCCCGCACATGGTCGGCAACTACCCGGAACGGAAAGCCTCGCTGGTCGCCAAAATAATTGCTGCCACTGATTTTCTCCACTTCCATAATTAAGGCCCGCAGCAGGTCGGTATCGTAGTTGCTGGCTACATCCTGGAGCACGGAAACCACCCGCTCCAGCCCCATCCCGGTATCAATACTGGGCTTGGGCAGGGGATTCATTTTACCATGTTCATCCCGGTTATACTGCATAAAAACCAGATTCCAGATCTCCAGCCAGCGGTCACAATCACACTCACCAATGGCACAGACCTGAGCCCCGCACCGGAGTTGCTCACCGCGGTCAATCAAGAGCTCGCTGCAGGGTCCACAAGGCCCGGTGTCACCCATGGCCCAGAAATTATCTTTTTCACCCAGCCGAATAATCCGTTCTTCCGGTACACCGGCCACTTCCTGCCACAATCCGTATGCTTCATCATCATCCAAAAAGACGGTGGCATAGAGCTTATCTTTGGGCAAGCCCAGTTCTTCGGTTAAAAACTCCCAGGCATAAGCGATGGCATCCCGCTTAAAATAATCGCCAAAGGAAAAATTGCCCAGCATCTCAAAAAATGTATGGTGCCTGGCAGTACGGCCCACAGTATCCAAGTCGTTATGCTTACCGCCGGCCCGTACACATTTCTGCGCCGTGGTAGCCCTGTTATACGGACGCTTTTCCAACCCCAGAAAAACCTCTTTAAACTGGTTCATTCCGGCATTGGTAAAAAGCAGCGTAGGGTCATTA
>CAZWUW010000121.1:0-5169 GCA_964636895.1 uncultured Eubacteriales bacterium | reverse complement strand
GATGTCAAAGAAGTCTTGGAAGGATTTGAATGTGGTCTGACAGTAGACAAATTCAATGAAATTCTGGAAGGTGATGTCGTTGAAGCCTTTGTGATGGAAGAAGTAAAAAGGGAGCTGTGATGAAATGAGCCACCTCAGGGCTAATCGGGTGGCCGAGGAAATAAAGCGGGAAGTAACTAAGATGATGCGGGATGAGTTAAAGGATCCCCGCATTGGGTTTGTTACCGTTACCTCGGTTGAAGTTACACCGGATATCCGCTATGCCAGGATTTTTGTAAGTGTCCTGGGGTCGGCGGAAGATACTAAGCAGACGCTATTAGCTCTTAATAAGGCTAAAGGTTTTGTGCGCACCGAACTTGGCAGGAGAATTCGGCTGCGCTACACTCCGGAGGTTGAGTTCCGGTTTGATGAGTCCATAGAACACGGGGCCAGAATTATGGAACTGCTGGGAGAAGTTAAAGATGCAGATGATGTCCATGACTGAAATGAAGAAACTATTGTCGGTAATACAGCAGGCGGAGAGTATCGTAATTTGCGGTCATGCCATGCCTGACGGTGACAGTGTTGGATCTACTGTCGCCATGAGCCTGGTGGTTAGGCAGATGGGTAAAAAGGCAATTGTCATCAGTCCGGATCCGATACCCCATTGTTATAAGTTTTTGCCAGGGGTGGCAGATGTCAGGGAACTGGAAGATTTCCCAGCCGATTGTGATTTGGCTATTGTCCTTGATTGTACAGATATCAACCGGGGCGGCGACGAACTGGCCGCGCAGATAAAGAAAGTTGCTACGGTGATAAATATTGATCATCATATTAGTAACAATCATTTTGGGAGTTACAATTTTGTTGAGCCTGTAGCAGCAGCCACTGGAGAGTTGGTTTACCGCTTAATTCGAGAGTCAGGCCATACCGTCACTGCCGATATAGCCATGAATCTTTATACAGCCATGGTCATGGATACGGGTTCCTTCCGGTATGAAAACACCACCGCCAATACTCACAAAATAGCGGCCGAACTAATGAGCACCGGTATTGACGTTGCCCGTATCAACGAAAATCTATTTGAAAACAGGGAAATAATTTCTATCAGGCTGTTAGGCAGAGCGCTAGCTGGCATAAAAACCTCAACTTGCGGACGGGTAGCCTGGATTAGTGTGCCTTTTTCCACAATGGAAGAAATGGGGGCCAGGGATGAACATGCCGATGGCATTGTTAATTATCCCAGAACCGCGGAAGGTGTGGAGATAGGGCTATTATTCAGAGAAATTGAACCTGGTAAATTAAAAGTAGGTTTTCGTTCCAAAGGGTCTATTGACGTGAATAAACTGGCTGCCATTTTTGGCGGAGGGGGTCATCCCAGGGCCGCCGGGTGTTTGATAAATGGCAATTTAGCTGAAGTTGAAACAAAAGTTGTGGCAGCGGCATTAGCCGTATTGCCTGAATAATGATGGAGGGATGCTGGTGGATGGCATTGTCAATGTGTTAAAGCCGCCGGGTATGACCTCCCATGATGTGGTATATTTTATCAGGCGTATTATGCAGCAAAAAAAAGCCGGTCATACAGGTACACTTGATCCGGGAGTGGCTGGAGTTTTGCCGGTATGTCTGGGCAAGGCCACCAAAGTAGCGCAATATGTAACAGATAGCGGTAAAAGTTATCGGGCGGAAATCACCTTTGGCAGCACAACCGACACTCAGGATAAATATGGCACAATACTTAGCGAATATGATACTTCCGGGCTGACTACCGAAAAGATTGCGGCGGTGTTTAACGAATTCCAGGGTGAAATTAGTCAGGTGCCGCCAATGACTTCGGCGGTTCGACATCAAGGCAAAAAATTGTATGAACTGGCCCGTCAGGGTCAGGTTGTAGAGAGGCAACCGCGACCGGTGCACATCTACGAGATAAGCCCGGTCAAAATTTATACAGCCGCATCGACCAGGCCCAAAGCCATATTTGACGTAAGCTGCTCTAAAGGCACATATATCAGAACTCTTTGTCATGATATTGGCGAGCGTTTAGGCTGCGGCGCATTTATGTCTTTTTTGATTCGGACAGGCAGTGGTCCTTTCCAGCTGGAGCAGGCCGTAACTCTTGAAGAAATATCATTTTTGGCAGCTTCAGGCAGACTGGAGGAGATTATCTTACCTTTGGACACGGCATTGCAGCATTTGCCATTAGTGCAGGTTAAGCTTGCCACCGTGCCGTCTGTGAAAAGCGGAAGCAAGATTTATCCGGCCGGGGTACAGGCTTTACCTGCTGACGAACTGGCAGAACAACAATTGGTATGCTTGTGCGTGCCGGCAGCCGGTTGTCTGGCTGTTGCCAGGACGCTAAAGGATCAGCCCGCATTAGATGGCGATAAGTTGCATAAATACGTTTTCCAGCCGGTGAAAGTCTTCTGATTGAGGGGAGTGACAGAGGCTATGGACATATATTATGATTTGCAGGGTTTCAAAAAATTACCCAATCTGGTAATAGCCCTGGGTAATTTTGACGGTGTACACATGGGACACCGGGAACTAATTAGGAAAACGGTCACCATAGCCCAGGAAATTAACGGTACACCGGCACTATTTACTTTTGACCCGCACCCCATGAAAGTTTTGCAGCCGGATGCCGCTCCTGCCCTGTTGCTGACACGGGAAGACAAAATAAGAATGATGAGTGAACTGGGTATTCAAGTTATGATAATTGCTCCTTTTTCCGAGGCGATGGCCAGGTTGAAACCGGAGACCTTTGTGTATGATATACTGCAAAGCACTATTGCTGCCCAGGAGATTGTGGTTGGTTATAACTATACTTTTGGTCGTCGCGGTGAGGGTGACCCGGTATTGCTGCAGCAGCTTGCACAGCAGTCAGGTTACCGTTTGACCATTATTCCACCGGTTTTTGCCGGAAGATATGAGGTCAGCAGTTCTTTTATTCGTCAGTTTTTATTGGCCGGCGATGTAGAAAAAGCCGGGCAGCTGCTAGGCTACCAGCCATTTATCCGTGGTTGGGTCACTACCGGCGACCGGCGCGGCCGGGAGATTGGATTTCCTACAGCCAATCTGGATTTGCCGGAAGAACTTTTAGCACCGGCCCACGGTGTTTATGCCGTAAATGTACTTATCAAAGGGGATTCTTATTGTGGTGTAGCCAATATTGGTATCAAACCGACTTTTGCTCATCAAAGGCCGAAAAACCTGGAAGTACATATACTTGATTTCTGTCAGGATGTTTATGGACAAGAGGTAAAGGTGATTTTCCTGGCCAGACTGCGGGAAGAAAAGACTTTTTGCGATGCCGCTGAACTGGTGCGGCAAATTAATGCCGACTGTGCCGCCGCCAAAGATTTCTTCCGTTACCGGGTCGGGCATAAACAGCGGTAGGATTAAATATAATAAAAAGAGACGGGTTTGCAATTTACATCTATCTCAAACTATGTTAAAATTAATAGCGTCAAACGTCCCGTGCCAACAGGAAAGGAGACGTTTTATATGATTAAGACGAAGGCCGGCTCCCACGATGAAGAGATAAAAAAACTTATTTATCAGATTGCTGAGATTTGTCTTAGTGAGGAGTTCCAAAGTCTTCGCCATGAATTGGAACAGCTATATTTTAATTCCGGCATGGATGATGCATTGCTGGCGGCTTTTCAGGATGCATTGATTACTATGCTAGCCCAAAGAGAGGAAGTCAAATCGTTCAAATTACGCACTTATTAATATAAGGAAAGATTATATATGCGGGTAATAATTACCGAGCATGCCCATAAGCGCTTAAGGGATTTGCGCCAGGATAAAATTATGGCTGCAGACATTGTTAATGCAGCCCGGGAAATTCCCGGAATGATTCCGATGGCGACCCGTTTTCGAGGGTTTTTTGCCAAATCGGGGCGGGTATTCGACATCGTGGCAAAGGACATACCTAATGGGCGACTGGTAATTACCGTGATTGGCAAATGAGTCGATGGTGGCTGCGGCCACTTTAGATAAACCATCAGCTAGGAGACGCGAAACTCCGACGGTTGTCTTGGCTAATGGGGATTAGAATAAAAAAGGAGGTGACGTTATGGTACTGGCTACAGATCAGAAGAAGCAAATTATTGAAAAATACAAACTGCATGAGGGTGATACCGGTTCCCCGGAAGTGCAAATTGCTATCCTGACGGAGCGCATCAATTACTTAACCGAGCATTTGAAGGAACACAAAAAGGATCATCATTCTCGACGCGGTTTGTTGAAAATGGTTGGGCAAAGAAGGGCTTTGCTGAATTACCTTAAGGCTAAGAATTTTGATCGCTACCGGATCATTATTGAAAAACTTGGATTAAGAAGATAATAAAAGCGGGGGATACCCCGCTTTTATGTTGCAGATGAAAAACTTGTATTTTTTATGGCTTGTGCAGGAAATACTATTATATATGTCGAAATCTAGAGATTTATAATAGCATACTAAAATTTGGAGGAGGTTTTGGAATTTTAATGGAGGAAACCGCAAAGAAAATTTCACGCAGCTTGCCCCTTGGTGGCAGAGAATTGATAATTGAGACCGGACGACTGGCTAAGCAAGCAAACGGAGCTGTTTTTATGCGTTACGGTGACACGGCGGTGTTGGTAGCGGCAACTAGTTCGCCGGATCCCAGAGAAGGTATTGATTTTTTTCCTTTGACTGTGGACTATGAAGAACGCCTATACGCAGTAGGGAAAATACCGGGCGGGTTTATTAAGCGGGAAGGCCGGCCTAGTGAGAAGGCCATTTTGTCCAGCAGGCTGATTGACAGACCGGTCAGGCCTTTATTTCCGAAAGGCTATCGCAATGATGTGCATGTAGTGGCAACAGTTATGTCTGTAGACCAGGACAACCCCCCTGATGTGACGGCAATTATTGGGGCATCCGCGGCCTTGACTATTTCCGATATTCCTTTTATGGGGCCAATTGGTGCAGTTATTGTCGGCCGGGTGGATGGAAAATTTATTATTAATCCCACCCTTGCCCAGGCTGAAGTAAGTGATCTGCACGTTACCGTTGCCGGGACTGCAGAAGCTGTAATTATGGTAGAAGCCGGGGCGCAGGAAGTGCCGGAAGATGTTATGCTGGAAGCAATTATGTACGGGCATGAAGAAATAAAAAAGATTGTGGCTTTCCTGGCAGCTTTCCGGGAAGAAGCGTTGGCGCTGGGG
>CAZWUW010000120.1:0-5235 GCA_964636895.1 uncultured Eubacteriales bacterium | reverse complement strand
TCATCTGCTGCCAATTTCGGAGTTGTGTTACCAGTGGAACGACCCGGCGGGTAAATTTGACCGGCTGCAGTTGCACTTGCAAATGCCCGGCGGTCCAAATTGGGACGGCTACCTGTATAACTGGGATAAGGGGACCTGGGATGCGGTCCGGCTGACGACAGGCAGTAATACCATTAAAGAACATGTCAAGTATGTGAACAAAAACCGGCTGGTCCGCTTTAAAATTATAAATCACCGGGACAGCATTGAAATTACCGGGGTTAGTATTGCCCTGAGTGCTAAGGGTGGTGGCAAACAGTGATTAAGGTAGCGGGTTTACAAAAGCAATACGGTAAGATGCAGGCTGTTAAAGGGGTCACTTTTGAAATCAGAGAAAGCAGTATTTTTGGTTTCGTAGGCCCCAACGGGGCCGGCAAGACTACCACCATGAAAATACTGGCTACCCTGATGCGGCCCACCGCCGGTCAGGCATTTATCGACGGCATTGATGTCACCAGACACCCCAAACAGGTGCGCCAGGTAATGGGCTATATGCCGGACTTTTTCGGGGTTTACGACAGCTTGAAAGTTACCGAATACCTGGATTTTTACGGGTCCTGCTACAAAATACCGGCCGCCCGGCGTAAAAGTACTATTGCCGACCTTTTGGAGTTAGTGGACTTGACTCATAAGGCTGATGACTACGTGGATGCCCTTTCCCGGGGGATGAAGCAGCGGCTTTGTCTGGCCAGGTGCCTGGTGCATGACCCCAAAGTACTGATTTTGGATGAACCTGCTTCCGGCCTGGACCCCAGGGCCAGGGTGGAGATGCGGGAACTGCTCAGGGAACTTAAAAAGATGGGGAAGACCATCATTATCTCTTCCCATATTCTGCCGGAGCTGGCGGAATTGTGTACCGAGGTGGGCATCATTGAAGCGGGGGAACTAATGGCGGTAGGTGCCATTGACCAGATTACGGCTCAATTAAGCCATGACAAGCTGATTCAGGTAAAGGTGCAAAACGGCCTGGCCGAAGCTGCCGAATTAATCCGGGAACATCCCGGGGTGGGTGTGGTGACTGAGACTGCTGACGGTGTACTGCAAGTGAGTTTTGCGGGTGATGCCGGCCAACAGCAGGAATTGCTGCGTAAGTTGGTTCTGGCCCAGGTACCGGTGCTTTCCTTTGCGGAAACCAGCAATAGTTTGGAAGACCTGTTTATGCGTATTACCAAGGGGGTGGTGCAATGATTATTAATCCGGTTTTGGCCAAAGAACTGCGTGACCGGGTGCGCACCTGGCGTTCGCCGCTGCTGATTACGCTTTATATAGGTATCCTGGGCGGCATTGGCGGATTGTTCTTCTACACCCAGACTTACGGCGGCACAGGTGGTCCGCGTATTCTCCGCATGGGGATAGAAATTTTTAATATGCTGGCGGTGATGCAGCTTTTGCTTATCGCTTTTCTGACTCCGGGCATGACGGCAGGGGTAATCAGCGGGGAAAGGGAGCGACAAACCCTGCCGCTCTTATTAATTACCAGATTAAACCCGTTTGCGGTAGTAACCGGCAAGCTTTTTTCCGCCATCAGTTATATTTTACTGCTGGTCATAGTTTCCCTACCCCTGTTCAGTGTGGTTTTCTTCTTTGGGGGCATGTCCATGCGGGAATTTCTGCAGGCTGTGGGCATTTATCTGGCCACCACCCTGACACTGGGCAGTATCGGCATGCTCTGCTCCGCCATCTTTAAACGAACTGCAGTTGCCATTGTGGTAACTTACGGGATTACTTTTTTTCTCCTGGTGGGCACCTATTTTCTTGTCGGCATTATTATGAGTCTGAAATATCGCTATGGCTGGACCGGGCCCCAGCCGCCGCCGGTGCCTTTTATTATTTATCTGAATCCCCTGGTGGCCTTGTTGTCTGCTTTGCCCATGGGGGGTAATATTATGCCCTTTGGTGGCGGCACTGCTTCGTTAGCAGGCATGAAACCCTGGCAGATTTATTTGCTGCTGGATGCCGTGATTGTCCTGATTACGACGGGACTGACGGTATGGCTGATTCATCCGCTGCGGGCCGGGTTGAAGAGGAGGAGCTAAGGTGGTAAAGGCAATAACGGGTGACGGTGAAATGTGTAAAGCCCTGCAGCCGGTTTTCAGGCATATCACCCGGCAGCATTATGTTTTGTGGCTGCTAAAAAGCATTGTTACCGGTTTGGCAGGAGCTTTGCTAATTTTAATAGGGGCCAGGCTTTTACCCCTTGCCGACAGTGTTTTTTGGGCCGGCATGGCCGGGTTGGCCTGTCTTTGTGCCGGTATAGCCCGGGCCTGGCAATTGCGGCCGGGCTATGCGACAGCGGCTTTGGCTGCGGATAATGCCGGGCTTAAAGAACGGGCAACTACAGCCTGGCAGCTGCGCCATGCGGAGGATTTGCTGGCCGGATATCAGCGCCGGGATGCTCTGGACCATTTGTCCCGGTTGGATTATCGGCAAAGGCTGCCTTGGCCAAGGCCAAAAAGAGAGTTCCTGCTGGCCGCCGGATTGTTTATGACGGTATTGGCTGCAGCGCTTTGGCCAAATCCGTTGGATGAGGTGGCCCAGGCCCGAAAACAGGCTGGACGGGGTCTGGCGGAAGCCCGACAAGAGGTCCGGCAGCTGCAAAAGCAGGTGCAAAAAGAAAAACAGTTTGATGATCAGCTTAAGAACGCACTGGCCAAAGAATTAACCGGACTGCAGCGGGAACTGGCCCGCGCCAAATCTGTGGAGGAAGGGGCCAAAGCCCTGGCTAGAAGGGAAAAGGAACTGGCCGCTAAGCTATCCCAGGCTGAACGAAAAGCCGGATTGGCGCAAATGGCCCGGATGCTGCAGGAAAACGCGCTGACTAAAGAAGCCGGAGCAGCGCTGGAAAAAGAGGATGTCCGGGAATTTCAAAAAAAGATGTCGGATTTGGCGGCTAAGTTGCCGGAATTGAATAAGGAAGAACAACGTAAACTGGCACAGACTTTAGATAAAGTGGCACCTGATAAAAAAACCGGGGGAAAGCAAACCGAGGGCAAGCAAACCGAGGGCAAAAAAATGGCGGACCGGCTCAATGAACTGAAAGAGCAACTGGCACAAGAGCTTGCCGGTGCTGCGGCCGCTGACCGCATGGCGCAGGCTGTACAGCAGGGCCTGGGTCAGGCTAAGGGTCGGATGCTGGCCGGCGCTAACCAGGGTGGAAAAAACCAAACGGCTATGGCCAATGGTGGGCAGGCTAATCAGGGTCAAAATGCCGGCGGGAGTAGTGGCGGTAACTCGGGCAGCACTGCCGGTAATAATAGCGGCGGAGCAGGCCAGGGCAGCGGCGGCAACAGTGGTAACAGCAGTAGCAACGGTAGCGGCAGCGGTAGTGGCAGCGGTAGTGGCAGCAGCAGCAGCGGTAGTGGCAGCAGTGGCAGCGGTAACGGCAGCAACGGTAACGGCAGCAGCGGTAACGGCAGCAACGGTAACGGCAGCAGCGGCAGTGGCAGTGGCAGCAGCGGCAGCAGCGGCAGTGGTCAGGGCAGCGGCGGTGGTGCCGGCACAGGCTCAACCAATAAGGCCGGCGGCTCTTTTGCGGCCGGCGGCCCTGGTACCGGCAAACAATATGGTGCCGCGCCGGATAATCAGGGTCGTTATGAGCAGATTTACGTGCCTGTCAGGCTGGGCGGGAACGGTGCAGGCAGTCAGGTGCGGGGAGCAATGGGTGACTCCGGCGATTCCGCTAGGGTGGACCTGGATAATGCCCCTGTTACCGGCGGCAAATTGTTGCCTTACGCCGAGGTTTTGGGACAGTATCAGGCCGAGGCCAGGGAAAGCATGGATAAGCAGTATGTGCCGGAAAACTTGCAAGACATGGTGAAGGATTATTTTGTCGGCTTGGCGCAATAACAAAAGTAAAGGAACCAACTGGAGGGATGGATGGTGAGTCCGCTAGATACCGGGGAAACCCAAGTGGCTGAAGTGGTAGATAGAATCCAAAAGATTGAAAGTGAAGTTGCCGGAGTGATGGTGGGCCAGCGTGATGTTATCAGAGAGGTCATGTTATGTCTGATGGCCGGCGGGCACGCCCTGCTGGAAGGCGTGCCCGGCCTGGGAAAAACACTCCTGGTGAGAACCCTGGGCAGTGTGCTGGGGCTAAAATTTGCCCGTATTCAATTTACACCTGACCTGATGCCGGCAGATATCATGGGCACCAATATCATGACAGAATCGGAGGGCGGCAGGAGTTTTCAGTTTCAGCCGGGAGCCGTATTTGCCAATTTGGTATTGGCGGATGAGATAAACCGGGCCACGCCCAAAACCCAGAGCGCCCTGCTGGAGGCTATGCAGGAACGTACGGTTTCTGTGGCGGGGGTTACCAGGCTGCTGCCACAGCCTTTTTTTGTCCTGGCCACGCAAAACCCGCTGGAGATGGAAGGCACTTATCCATTGCCGGAAGCCCAGTTGGACCGTTTTTTATTTAAGATTGCGGTACCGTTTCCGGACGCTGAAGATTTAAAGCAGATTTTAATTCAAACCACCGCCGGCCGGACAGCAACGGCTTCGCCGGTGGTGACCGGAGAAGGCATGGCAGTACTGATTAAAGCTGCTACTCAGGTACCGGCCGCAGAACATGTTACCGATTATATTGTGCGGTTACTGCTGGCCACTCATCCTGAACAGACCGGGGCTCCGGAACAGGTTAGAAAGTATGTGCGCTACGGAGCCAGCCCCCGGGGGGCACAGGCCATTTTAACCACGGCCCGGATTCGGGCGCTGCTGGACGGTCGATTTAATGTCGCCTTTGAGGATGTGGCGGCGGTAGCCTTGCCGGCATTAAGGCACCGGTTTTTTATTAACTTTGAAGGTGAGGCCGAGGGAGTTACTACCGACACCCTGATTAAAGAATTATTAGCCACTGTCCCGAAAAACAAAGGGGTGAAATAGTGGATAACCTGCCCTTTGACCAGGACTTCCTCAGAAAACTGGAGAGTATGGCTTTCCTCCTGAAGAAAGCCCGGGCCGGGCGCTGCAGCGGGCAGCACCGCTCGCCGCGCAAGGGTCAGTCGGTGGAGTTTGCCGACTACCGTTCTTACGTGCCGGGGGATGACTGGCGGCAGGTGGATTGGCATGCCTATGCCCGGCTGGAACGGCTTTTTATTAGATTGTTTATGGAAGAACAGGACCTGCTGGTGCATCTATTGGTGGATACCAGCGGCTCAATGGGCTTTCATCAAAAACTGATGTATGCCAGGCTGG
>CAZWUW010000119.1:0-5396 GCA_964636895.1 uncultured Eubacteriales bacterium | reverse complement strand
GCAAAAGTGGTGTCCAATGTCGGGATAACCCATTTGTCCGGAAATTTTTCAGCCACAAACTGGACTCCTACCCCACAGGCCATGGAAATAATACAGTCTGCTCCGGCCGCCTTTTTTTCCAGTTCAGCCAGGTACTCCCATTCACATTGCCGGGTAAGTGTTTCTTCAACAGTCTCCACAGGCCGGTCGCCCTGTTTGCGGAGAAGTCTTAAAGAGGCGGCCAGCAGGCCTACTTCCTTCTCCCCCCCGGCCAGGCAGACGGTGACACATTCGTTGCAGCCTACAATTAGTACATTGCTGCAATTTGCCACCATATTTGCTATAGCTGCAAAAGGTTTTGCCTGAGCAACGATCATAAGGTTCACCTCTTTCTACATTTTAGTTAGCAAGTTGAATCATCGGCTTTTTTGCTGCATCTACCGGCTCCGGCTCTGGCGCCGATTCCTGATTTGGCGGTGCCGGCACGGATTCCTGACTTACCGGTTCCGGCGCCGGCTCTGCACCGGCCTGCCGGTGCCCGGCTTTGACGGGAGTGGGCCCCAGTTGTTTGATTCGTTCAGTAAACTCTTGGGCCACTTCCGCAAAACGGGGCCCCATAGAACCCGAGAGGTTATACATTTCCACCCGCGCACCGCCCAGCCCAACATCGTCAAGGATTTTCTTAGCCTGAGCCACCCGTTTCCTGGCCCGGTAATTGCCTTTAAGGAAATGGCAGTCCCCTTCCAGGCAGCCGGCCACATATACCCCGTCAGCCCCGTCTTCAAAGGCCCGCAAAATGAGTTGGATATCAATGCGCCCGGAACAGGGCTGTTCAATCATCCTTATGGTGGGCGGGTATTGCAGCCGCATGGAGCCGGCCAGGTCAGCGGCGGAATATGCACAATAGTAGCAGCAAAAAGCAACTATTTTCGGCTGGAAACCTTCCATATTTGACCCCCCTTTAATAAATTCCGTCCACCTTGGCAAGCATCTGGTCATCCCGGTAATGCATGAGCTGCAAGGCCTTCCCCGGACACTCTCCGACACAGGTGCCGCAGCCGTGGCATTGCACCGGGTCAATTTCTGCCACCATGTCCTTTTTAATCTTCGGTACACTGTAAGGACAAACCCGGAGACAGGTAAGGCAGGCCGCACAGCTTTCCGGTTTAACCATAGCGGCCACCACTCCGCCCACCATTAGATGGGATTGGGACAGAATAGTGCAGGCTCTGGCAACTGCCCCCTGGGCCTGAAAAATGCTTTCAGCTACTGTTTTAGGGGCATGGGCCGCACCGCACAGGAATAGTCCGGCGGACGGAAAGTCCATTGGGCCAAGTTTGGCGTGAGTCTCCACCAAAAAGCCGTCTTCATTGAGGTGCACCTTGAACATGGTAGCCAGTTTTCCAATGTTATCTGCCGGCCCGGTACCGGCAGCCAGGGCCAGCACATCCGGCTGCAGATGCAGGACCTGCCCGGAATCAGGGTCATTTACCGCCATGGTCACATCACCGGCAGCGCTTACCTTTACTTCGGGCCGGGCGGAACCGGTGTAATGGATGAAAACAATCCCCAGTTCCCGGGCCTTTTTATAATAATTCTCGCTGAAACCGTAAGTGCGCATGTCACGGTACAGGACATATACCTGAGCGGCCGGGTTCCCTTCCTTCACGGCAATAGCATTTTTCAGCGTCTGGCCGCAGCAGGTGCGGCTGCAATATTTAAGTATCTCCTCATCTCCGGCGGAAGCACATTGAATAAAGACTATTTGCCGGATCCGGCGGGGATTTATCTCATTATGGGCCAGCCGGCGCTCCAGGTCGCTCAGGTTAATAATGCGCGGACTTGCAGTCAGGTCATATCTGTCATCAGGCGACTGTTCCCGTCCGCCGGTGGCCACAATGACCACGCCATGCTCCACCTGGAATGTTCTGCGCACCGGACTTCCTTCAGCCTTGGCCTGTGCCACCGTAGTGGTAAAATGGCCCTGATGGCCGGCAAAATCTTCAACTTCAGCATTGGTATAAAGCTCTATCAGCGGGTTGTTCCGTACCCGGTCAATGGTCTGCTGCAAAAAACCCTGCAGGTTATCGCCTTCCAATGTAGTGTAGAGGTTATGTAAGTTACCGCCCAGCACCGCACTTTTTTCCACCAGATAAGACGAAAACCCCTGTTCAGCCAGGCATAGGGCCGCGGTCATGCCGGCGATACCGCCGCCGATTACCAAAGCTTTGGCCACCACCGGCACCGGATGCAGGTGTAAAGGCTCATGGGCAGCGGCTTTGTATACCCCCATCCGCACCAGGTCCTGCGCCTTTTCCGTTGCTGCCGCCGGGTATTCCCGGTGCACCCAGGAACACTGGTCGCGGATATTGGCCATTTCAAAGAGGAACTGATTTAACCCGGCTTCCCGGAGGGCTTCCCGGAACAGATTCTGGTGCGTGCGGATGGTGCAGGACGCTACCAGTACCCGGTTGAGGTTGTGCTCATGGATTTTTTCTTTGATCATGTTAATTGTATCCTGGGAACAGGTGTACAGGTTTTCCTCGGCAAATGCCACACCAGGCAAGCTGCGGGCAAATTCCAATACAGCCGGCACATCCACCACGGCAGCTATATTTATCCCACACCGGCAAATGAAAACCCCAAGCCTGGGTTTTTCACCGGTGATATCCCGCTCCGGCGGGTAATGGCGGGGCCGGATCAACTGTCCCCGAGCCGGAGCCATTATGCCTGCTGCTGCGGCTGCCGCCGCACTGGCATTCATTACCGTCTCCGGAATGTCCCGGGGTCCCTGAAAGGCACCGGCCACAAAAACACCGGGGCGGCTGCTACGCGTTGGTTCTAATGAATGCGTCCAGGCAAAACCATATTCGTTCAACCGGATACCGGTTGCACCGGCCAGGTGGCCGGCATCCCCGGGAGGTCTTACCCCAACCGCCAGTACCACCATGTCAAATTCTTCACTGGTCAGTTCACCGTCTTTAACGTACTTGATAATCAGATTCTTGTTCACCGGGTTTTCTTTTACGGCCGAAATCATTGCCCGGAGGTAGCGCACACCATTGTCAACAGCGGATCGGACGTATTTGTCAAAATTCTTGTCGTAAGAACGCATATCCAAATAGAAAATTGCCGGTTCAATATCCGGGTCATGTTCCCGGGCAATAATCGCTTCTTTGGTTGAATACATGCAGCAAATGGACGAACAATACTCCGCACCCTTATGGCAATCCCGGGAGCCGACACACTGAATAAAAGCTATCTTTTTAGGCGCTTTGTGGTCGGAGGGCCTGACCACATGTCCCTGCGCCGGGCCGGTAGAGCTCAAAAGCCGTTCGAAGTCCATGGAAGACAAGACATTCTCATAATATCCATAACCGTATTCGCCTTTCAGCCGGGCATCATAGAGGTCAAAACCCGGCGCCAGGATTACTGCGCCCACCCGGCAGACTATGGTTTCTTCCCGGTCGTTAGGCCGCACGGCGTTTTTCTTACAAGCCAGTTCACACTGCAGACACTCACAGCATACACCGCAATCCAAACACCTGGCCGCTTCCGCCATAGCCATTTCCGCCGTATAGGCCTGCACAACTTCCTGAAAGGTCTGCTTTCTCTCCACCAGGCCAATTTTTTCAGCGGCCACCCGCGGTTTTTGAGGAACATGGGCTAATTCCTGCCGGGTCTTTTCGACCAATGGCAGATCAAACTTGCGCTCCCGGTCGGCAGTAAGGTCTTCGCCTTGCAGGTAACGGTGGATGGACTCCGCCGCAGTCTTGCCGGCTGCTGCCGCTTCAATAAGGGTAGCCGGCCCGGTAACAGCATCGCCGCCGGCAAAGACACCGGACTTATTGGTGCCCAGCGTTACGGGATCAACCTTAATATTCCTGCCCTGCCGCTCTACGGAATGATCATTTTCTGCAAAAAATGATGCCGCCGGAGCCTGGCTGATAGCAATAATCACGTTATCAAAAGGCAAGGTAAATTCGGAGCCGGGGATGGCCTGCGGTCGGCTGCGACCGGAGTCATCCGGGGTGCTCAGTTCATTCCGGAGTATTTCGAGGGCGTTCATCCGCTGACCGTCGCCAAGAATGGCTTTAGGGGCCACCAGGTACATAAAATCAATGCCTTCTTCCATGGCCTCATGCACTTCTTCCGGCAAAGCCGTCATATCGCCGGCTGTCCGGCGGTATAGTACGGTCACCTTTTCCGCCCCCAGCCGCAATGCCGTACGGGCTGAGTCCATTGCCGTGTTGCCGCCGCCGATAACCGCCACCCGCTTGCCCAGCGGGACTTGCCCGCCCAGACTGACCTGGCGCAGGAAGGCCACACCATGGTGTACACCGGCCAGGTCTTCACCCGGCAAACCAAGCCTCTCCGGTTCATGGGCACCGATGCCCAGAAATACTGCCCGGTAACCCTGGGCTAATAACATATCAATAGTCAGGTCCCTGCCGACAGGGCTGTTGGTTTTAATCTCTACACCCATGTTCCTAATCAAATCAATTTCTGCCTCTACCAGGCGCTTAGGCAGCCGGTATTCGGGAATCCCCACCCGCATCATGCCACCAACCACCGGCAGGGCTTCAAACACAGTGACCTGATAGCCCCGACGGGCCAGGTGGTACGCTGCCGCCAGGCCGGCCGGGCCGGAACCAACGATAGCTATTCTGTCATCGCGCTGTTCGGGTATTGCAACATCTATTTCATCAGGCCGTTCCAGCATATAATTGCCGACAAACCGCTTAATGCGGCTAATGGCCACCGGTTCATCCACCTTGCCGCGCTGACAGCTCAACTCACAGGGATGATGACAAACCGTGCCACAGATCACCGGAAAGGGAATTTCCTGCCGGATAAGTTCCCAGGCCTCTTTAAATTTGCCCTGTGCCGCCAGAGCCACATAACCGTGGACATTGATACCCGAAGGACAGGCGTTGCGGCATGGGGATACGCCGGTCTTTTCAATCATATACCTGTTGGGCACGGCCTGCGGGAATAGTTTATGCACCGCCTTGCGGGTACCTTTGCCCTCATTAAAGCTGTCCGGCTGCTTCACCGGGCATACTTGTTCACAATCACCGCAAGCCGTACATTCGTCAATATCTATATAGCGGGGTGCCTTGCGGAGCTGCACGGTAAAATTGCCGGCCTCCCCGTCAATTTTTTCCAGGTTGGTGCAGGTGTGCATCTGTATGTTAGGATGGTTTAAAACATCCGTCATTTTGGGCCCCAGCAAGCACATGGAACACTCATTGGTGGGGAAGGTTTTATCCAGCTGCGCCATTTTACCGCCGATAGAGGACTCATTGGTCACCATATGCACCAGGTAACCACCATTAGCCAGATCTAGCGCCGACTGCATCCCGGCGATACCGCCGCCCACTACCAGGGCGGCACCGACGATCCCGCCCCGGGCC
>CAZWUW010000118.1:0-5423 GCA_964636895.1 uncultured Eubacteriales bacterium | reverse complement strand
TGATAACACTGGATAAAATTCAGTTTTAACATGGTTACTTACCGAATCCATGTTTTAACTCAAGATACTCCCTGGTTTTCTTAACAGCGTCAGTAAAATCTTTTACTTTATCATTCAGCTGCATGCTCATATTTCACCCAACTTAATACTAACTACTAAAAAAAGGGGAAGAAAATGGGAAAGAAAAACGGGAAACGGCGGCGCGTGAAGAAAAAAGGAAAGAAAAATGGTGAGATAAATGGATCTCCTGCAAACGCCCCGGTGAATACCCCATCGGAGTGAGGATTTCCGCCCAGGTGCGACCCATGCATATTATCGGGCATTGGGCAGCCATGATCGTACATTGCAGGCAGCTCAGACATAGGGTTCATTCCGTACATCATGCCCATGGGGGCCATTTCATCCGGTAACATATAATGATAATGGTAATTATAGGTAACATGATTTGTTCTTCTGGACATGGGTAAACCTCCTTTTTTTGTTTACATAATATAAATACGAAATTTGCGAACTAAAGGTTACTATTTATGACAATTATCTAAATTAAACTTTAGGCCTTTTACAGAATGTACACGACAGACGGTATCCAACCTAAAAGGGATAAAAAACACTTTGAAAATTTATACCTTACAGACTCAGGATAAAGAAACTAATCGACATGGAAGACTTACTCCTGCCCATACCATGAGCACACTGGTAGCAGTAGGAGCTGTTCTTGGCGGCTTAGGGCTGTATGAGCCATTGGTAAACTTTGCAGGTGCCGGAGCTTCAGTACCAATTAGCAGTTTTGGAAACTCCCTGGTTCAGGGTGCCTTAACAGAAGCAGAGAAAACCGGCATCGTGGGAGTACTTACAGGTATTTTTGTAGTCACCCGCGCCGGTGTGTCTGCGGCAATTATTTTTGGCTTTTTGTGAGATGGCTTTTTTGTTTAAGAGGTTTATTTAACTTTTGTGTCGAAAAACAATTATAGCTCTTCAAAAACCTCCTGAGGAGGGAATTTTCTGACTAAACTTATAATTACGGAAAAACGCAGTGTGGCAAAAGATATTGCCAGTGTTTTAGGCAAGTTTCAGGCTAAAGACGGGTATTTGGAGAATTCAGAATACCATCTGACCTGGGCAGTCGGTCATTTAGTAGAGCTGGCCGTACCTGACGATTATGTCGGCTCTGGCCGCTGGAATTTGCATAATCTGCCTATAATACCGGAAATTTTTAAACTAAATGTATCACCAAAGACAGCAAACCAGTTTAATGTAATAAATAAGCTTATTCAAAAGAACAGCTATGAATGCGTAATATGTGCTACTGATGCCGGTAGAGAAGGTGAGTTAATATTCCGCTATATCTATCAAATGACAGGTTGCAAGCTGCCAACTAAACGGTTATGGATCAGTTCAATGGCTGCAGCAGATATACAAAAGGGTTTTCTTAATTTATTGGATGGTAAGGTGAAAGATAATTTGGCCTGGGCTGCATACTGTAGAGCAGAGGCAGATTGGTTGGTGGGCATGAACGGAACCAGGGCAATGTCTGTAAAACACGGAGGCACATTAAGTGTTGGCCGGGTACAGACCCCAACACTGGCCATTATCGTCAACCGGGAAAATGAAATACGAAACTTTGTGCCGGTACCTTACTGGGAAATTGAAGCTGTTTTTAGTAACCAGGATAAATTATATAAAGGTAAATACCTCAAAGATAATAATGCCAAACTTCCGACAAAAGAAGCAGCCCTGGCAATTTCAATAGCTGTAAACGGCAAAATTGGGATAATTGACGCTATCAGCAAGAAAAAGAAAGAAGAATTTCCTCCGAAGCTATATAACCTTACTGATTTGCAAAGGGAATGTAATAAAAAATATGGCATGTCGGCAGCTAAAACTCTGGAAATAGCCCAAAAGCTTTACGAAGAATTTAAGTTTATTACTTACCCCAGAACAGATTCAAACCACCTGGCCAGCGCCCAAATCCCAACATTTTCGAACATCCTTAATAAACTGCAGTCAATCCAGGATCTGGCCAGGTTTACTCAACCTTTGCTGGCATTACCGAAATTACCGGTTAGCAAGAAATTTGTTGATGATTCAAAACTTACTGATCATCATGCCATCATACCTACGGAACAGAGGCCAAATCTAAGCCGATTAAACGCAGACCAGCAAAAAGTATATATGTTGATTGCGAAGCGATTTATAGCAGCTTTCTATAGTTCTTGTCAGGCTGAAAATACGATTATTATGACCAATGTCGATGGGCATATCTTTAAAACAACCGGGAAGGTAATCTTAAAACCGGGTTGGACTATCATTTATGCCTCTGAACCCAAAACGGTGGATGAAGAAAAACAAAAAGATGATGATGAAATACAAACTCTTCCGCCGGTAAAAAAAGGTGACCAATATGAAGTATCTAAAGTGGCATTGTTGGCCAGGGAAACAAAAAAACCAAGCCACTTCACTGAGGATAGTTTGCTTGGCGCAATGGAAACCGCCGGCAAGCTTATTGAGGATGAAGAACTGAAGGCCCAAATGAAAGGTATGGCTTTGGGCACCTCGTCTACCAGGGCGGCCACTATTGAAACACTTATAAACAGGCAATACATTGAACGTAAAGGAAAGAAATTGATCCCTACAGAAAAGGGTATAAAACTAATCAGCATCATACCGGTATCGGAACTTAAACAACCTGAATTGACTGCCCAATGGGAAAAACGACTGGCTGATATAGAAAAAGGGCAGGACACGAGACAGGGGTTCATGAGTGATATTAAACAGTTTACCACCAAGCTCGTTGCTACAGTCAAAGAGCAAAAAGTCGGACAATCAGCGGTCAATAAGCCAAATACCGTGAAACATGTTGTGGTAGGCAATTGTCCTAAGTGTGGCGGACCGGTAATCAGGGGTCATGCCGCCTGGGGGTGTTTAAGAATCAAAGAGAACCAGTGTGATTTCAAAATTGTGTTTGCAATGAGCAACAAGACGCTTGCCGACAATCATGCCAGGCAGTTGTTGTCACCGGCAAGAAAAACCGAAGTAATAAAAGGGTTCTATAATAAAGATAGTAAAACGTACTTTGCTGCTCAATGTGAATTAGATACCGGTAACACCGGCAAAATAAATTTTCTGCCCATTACATAATCCTGGACTGAGATATTAAGCGACATGTCGATAAGCATGTCGTTTTTTTTGTATTTGTGAGGGTTTTGTGAGCAACTGATGATAGGACTGTGAGCATCCGGGTAAAAGCGTTGAAAAATGTCACTTTACGGAATACAATCTGAGCATGGAAGGCTATTACGAGGCGTAGTAGCAACTGCGGGCAGAAATAGATATAGAGGGAGGAGGGTTATTAATGGACAAAGCACGGCAACGGGTTTTACTGGTAGATGATGAAGAGAAAATTCTTGAGGCCCTGGAGTCATATCTGCGTAATGACGGCTATCAGGTATTTAAGGCGGTAAATGGCGAAAAAGCTTTGCAATTGTTTAACCGGGTTAATCCCGAGCTGGTCATCTTGGATGTGATGCTGCCCGATATCTCCGGCGAAGAAATTTGCAAGCGGATTAGAATGCAGGGTTCCAAAGTGCCGGTGATAATGGTTACAGCCAGAGTAGATGAGGATTTCAAGGTGCGGTGCCTGGATTACGGCGCTGATGACTATGTAACCAAACCCTTTAGTCCCAAGGAATTGATGGGTCGGGTCAGGGCAGTCTTTCGCCGCTGTAGTGATGACCGTGAGGTGATGGCCGACATAATTATTATCGGTAACGGTGAGCTGGAAATCAATAACCCCCGGCACGAAGTTCGCCGCCATGGTCAGGTGGTCAATTTGACGCCTAACGAATATAAGCTGCTGTTAACCTTCTGCCGGAATCCTAAACGGGTTTTTACCAGGGAAGAGTTAGTGGTCATTATTTTTGGTTATGATTACGAAGGTCAGGAAAGATCCATTGACACCCATATCAAGAACCTCAGGCAAAAGATTGAGGATGAAAGTAGGGAGCCTAGATTTATTATTACTGTGCACGGGGTTGGTTATAAGTTTGGGGGAGAGGAATAGCCCGGCACGGGAGTTATTGGTCATATTTTACAGCGCTATACATTAAAATGTGTTATAATGAGGAACAGTCAGTCAATAACCGAGGTGAGAATTCATGCTGCGTTTGCTCTGTCCCAAGATATGCTTGGCTACGGTTTCGGCTCTGACGCCGGAATTTCTTAGCAGTCGGGGAATCAAAGGCATTATTTTTGACCTGGATAACACCATTCTACCCTGGCAGGCAAAACTGCTGGCACCGGAAAAAATTATGCTGTTTGAGCGTCTGCAGGCCCACGGGTTTAAAATATGTGTTGTGTCCAATGCTTTTGACCGGAGAGTCCGGTCATTGCTTGACCCGCTCCATATCCCGGCTATTTCCCGGGCCCGAAAGCCGCGCCGCACCCCCTTCCGGCAGGCGCTGGAGCTTTTGGGTACTGCTCCGGAAGAAACAGCCGTAGTAGGTGACCAGATTTTTACCGATGTGCTTGGCGGCAATCGTCTGGGGCTATACACAATTCTTGTCAATCCGGTTAGCCGCAAGGAATTTGTAGGCACCAAAATGGTTAGAATGCTGGAAAAAAGAGTTTTGAAACGCATGGCAAAACGAGGCTTATTGATAAAAGAATAAACATATTTTCCGGCAAACAATGCATAGAAATAGCAAAGCGGGGTAATGTATAAAAAAAATGTGGAAAAGGGGGATTTGATTGCCGGAAAACAATATCAGTTTTACCCGTTTTTTGCCTGATACGTCAAAGAAACAGTTGCAGGAATCAGGCCTGTTTCTCCGCCGGTTACGCCAGGAAGTACAGCAGATTAGGGCCGAAGAGCCAGATTTAACAGGCTACCATTTACATAATCTTGATTTTGACGAATCCGATGAAGGTTTGTCGGTGACCATGCATTTCACGGTATAGGGCAGGAGTTTTTTATTTGATTGTCAAATAAATCAAGTGACCTTTTCGGTCACTTGATTTTTTGCATCATTATTTGAAAGTTGGTGGCTTTATGGCGCAACAAATAATTACCGGTAAAACCAGGGTGTTGGCTATTTTCGGCTATCCGGTGGCACATTCGGCATCACCGTTGATGCAAAATGCGGCTTTTGAGGCCAGCGGCCTGGATTTTGTCTATGTACCCTTTGCGGTCTCGCCGGCGGCGCTAGCCATGGCCGTAGCAGGCATAAAGGCGACCGGTATGGCCGGGGTAAATGTTACCATTCCCCATAAAGAGGCGGTGCTGGAACTGCTGGACGAAACCTCTCCGGAAGCAGAGTTAATAGGTGCTGTTAATACCATTGTGAACACAGACGGGCGGCTGGTGGGGCATAACACCGACGGCGGAGGGTTTCTGCGGTCGCTGGAAGAAGAAGCCGGCTTCCGGG
>CAZWUW010000117.1:0-6246 GCA_964636895.1 uncultured Eubacteriales bacterium | reverse complement strand
CCCTGATAATTAAAAATCCGCAACCGGTTATTGTTGGAATCCGCCACATAAATTGTGCCATAGCGGTCTACTGCAATCCCCCGGGGAAAATTGAATTCGCCTGCCCCGCTACCCATATGACCAAACTGGGCAAGGACTTTTCCCGCCGCATTAAAAACCGTGACAGCGTGATAATACGCGTCAAAAACATAAAAACGATTATCCCGGACAGTTATCCAGGTAGGCATTTTAATTTTGTCCGCGGCAAAAAAACCTGTGAATTCACCGGCCAAATTATAACTAGCGATTTTGCCCAAGCCCGCATCAGCCACGTAGAGCTTCCCGTCGCTTGCCGCCACACCGACCGGCTGCGCTAGTCCCTGCTGCCCGGCACGCACACCGATGGTGGCAATGAATTTACCGTTATAATCAAATACCGCCACCCGGGCATTCATGGTATCGGCCACAAATATTTTATCCCGGTAGACTACCGCCGCCCGGGGCTTATTTAAAGCCCTTCCCGCGGGCCCGTAAACAGCAAATAAAAACCTGGGGGTTGGCGGCACTCCTGCCTGTACTAACCATGAACGGATACTTTCCGCCGGATTAATCCGGTGCAGATAAGACCACCCGAAAATAACCAAGCCGGCAATCAACATGATTAACAGAACATTAACTGTACTTGCCAGGGAAATATGTTTTTGCAGCCTGCCATAATTCAACTCCGGCAGCATCCGGCTCACCGGCCCTTCCCGTCCAGCCTTATCTTTTGTGCCCGGGCCTCCGCCCAGTCCGGAATAAACCGCAGGGCTTGTTCCACATCCTGCCGGGCTTTGGGCAAATCACCCAGCTTTTCATATATTGCCGCTCTCAGCAGATAAACGTCAGCCGCCCCGCGTTTTATTTCCAACGCCCGGTTCAGCATTTCCAGCGCCGCTAACGGCCTTCCTTCTTCTGCATAGAGGACACCAAGATTCACCAGGCCAACATAGTTATAAGGATTTTTCTCCAGCAGCCGGCCCAGATATTTTTTGGCTTCCTCCGGCTGCTTGCCGCTGATGGCCAAAAGCCCCATATTAAGCAGTACAGCCGGGTTTTCCGGGTCCAGCGCATGGGCTCGCCGGAATTCCTGCATGGCATATTCCTTTTCACCCCGGCCAAGGTATTGATAACCGGTGGCCAGATAGGCCAAAGGGTCCTGCGGGTTTTTCTGCAAGAGGTCCACCGCCTGCCGCAGGCGAACTTCCATAAACGGCGTAACCTTGTACTGTTGATAAAAATACTTGTTGCCAATGGTCACCCCAGTCACGGCTATCACGACGGCAAAAATCACCCAGATTATTATTGCGGTGACTATACTAATTTGCTTTTTACCAGCAAAACTCTGCTGCATCAAAAAACCACCCGGCCCATTCATGCAAATGCCCCAGAAAATCAAAAAACACCCGTCATCAAATAACCTGCAGCCAGGCTGCGCCGTAATTTTTGCGTGGGTGTCGGCTGATTCTTCTGTTAATTATAAAAATGCTCATGGTCTCTGGGGCATTGTCTGCTTATATTTATTTGCATACAAATTATACCACAGGCCAATCCCAAAAATAAATCAAACAATATCGTTAAAGTTCGCGTTTTCTCGCGGTATTTAAGGCCATTTTCGCTTTTTGTCCTTTAGCCAATTGCTTCAGTTTACTAACCTCTTCTTTTGTAAGTTGCCGGTATTTGCCTTCCTCAAGCTTATCCATAGTGAGGAAGCCCAGCTTAATTCTTTTCAGCCTAAACACCGGATGCCCGATAGTTTCACACATCCGGCGAAGCTGCCGGTTACGCCCTTCATGAATAGTTATTTCCAGCCAGGCATTATTGCGCACAGTCTTCATCAGCCTGACCTTAGCCGGGGCCGTAGGACCGTCCGCCAGCCGCAACCCCTTTTGGAACCTCTTTAACTTATCCGGACCTGGCACTCCCTGTACCAACGCCAGATAAGTCTTGCCCACCTCGTGTTTCGGGTGGGTTAAAGCATACGTTAATTCCCCGTCATTGGTCAGTAAAAGCAGCCCTTCCGTATCAAAATCCAACCTGCCTACCGGATATACCCGCGCCCCGGCATCCCGCACCAGATCCAGCACTGTAGGCCGGCCTTGTGGGTCATAAGCGGTTGTAACATATCCGGCCGGCTTATTAAGAATAATGTAAATTTTAGGTGCCTCGGTTATTAAAAGCTTGCCCTCTACTTCTATTTTGTCCTTCTCCGGATCGACTTTGCTTCCCAAAGTCCTGACCACGACCCCGTTAACTTTTATTTTGCCGGCCAGAATCAATTCTTCACAATGCCGGCGGGATGCTATCCCGGCACCTGCCAGCACCTTTTGCAACCGCTCCATTATATTTCTCCTCATCATTTAATTATTACATCTATTGTACCCTGTCCGGCAACTAAGTACCATATAATTTTACCTGAATACAAGATTGCAGATATATATCGAGGCGGCAAGACCCGTAATGTCAGCGGCTAATCCAGCCATGACGGAATAACGATATTTTTTGACGCCTACCGCGCCAAAGTAAAGTGTGACCACAAAAAAAGTAGTATCAGTACTTCCCTGCAGCGTTGATGCTAACCGGCCAATAAAACTGTCCGGCCCGTATGTATTAATCAGGTCGGCCGTTATCCCCAGCGCACCGCCACCGGAAAGGGGACGCATGATCGCTAGTGGCAAAATCTCTGCCGGCGCGCCGAAAATACTGGTCAGCGGGGAAACAATTTTCACCAAAAGCTCCATGGCCCCGGAAGCCCGAAAAATATTGATTGCCACCAGCATCGCCACCAGGTAGGGAATAGTTTTTATGGCGGTGGCAAATCCGGACTCGGCGCCTTCAATAAAAGTCTCATAGACCCTGACCCCTCTTCTCATAGCAATCAGCGGTATGATAAACAACAGGGCAGGAATCACCCAACGGGAAAATGCGGTTACCGCTTCCATGTGTTACATCCCCCTCCGGCGGTAAATTTCCCGGAGCAGACGGTCAGCTATAATTGCTACTGTCATGCCACAGGCAGTGGCAAAAATAGTGGTACCCACAATTTCAGTCGGCTCCGCCGAGCCGGCCTGCATCCTGATGCCTATCACTGTTGCCGGTATAATGGTAATGCAAGAAGTATTTAACGCCAAAAAAGTACACATAGCATCACTGGCCTTTTCCGGTTGATGCCGGTTAAGCTTCTGCATTTCCTGCATAGCAATAAGGCCCATAGGCGTTGCAGCATTGCCTAAGCCCAGGATGTTTGCACTTAGGTTCATGACTATTGCGCCCATAGCCGGGTGATTTTTGGGGATGCCGGGAAAGAGAAAACCGGTGATAGGTTTAAAGAGCCTGGCAATTAATTCTACCAGGCCCGCTTTTTCCGCAATTTTCATGATACCCAGCCAGAAAGTCATTACCGCGATTAAACCAATAGAAAAATTAACCCCTTCCTGTGCTCCCTTCAAAGCAGCCTTAGTCACTATTTCAATGTTACCGTTAACCGCAGCAACAATTACACCGGTTAGGATCATCCCCAGCCAGATGTAGTTAATCATTAGTTCCCTCCATTATTGTCCCTGATTATTGATTAATCTATGAGGACAAAGAGGGAATTAGAACCCCAAATTAAATAGGCTGCTCCGGTGCGCAGCACCGAAACAGCCTATCACTTCTCAGTTTTCAACATCTTCCCGGTTTCGCCTGTGGTTGCGCTGGAACATAGACTGCACCTGGGAAATCATACCGGGCGCCACATCAATCAGCCGATCCACTACAGCATTTCCGTCTACCGGCAAAAGACGTACCTGACCTTGTCCGACTACGAGGAAACCAACCGGTTGCACAGAAACTCCGGCACCGCTGCCGCCGCCAAAAGGAAGCGCCCCGCCGCCGTTCTGACCACCTTGCTGACCGGCTTCTTCACCGGCTGCCGGTTCAAACTCCCCACCTCCCGCCGCGAAACCACACGCCACTCTGCTGATGGGGATTATCACACTGCCATCAGGGGTTTCTACAGGATCGCCCACAATTGTATTAACATCAACCATTTCCTTAATGCTTTCCATTGCTGTTTTCATAAGTCCTTCTATTGGATGATCACTCACAGCTAATACCCCCTACACTCTTTTCATACCGCATCTGACAAAATTTAGTCCGGCAATAATAATATGACCTATTCGAATATCAAATATGCAATAAAAATCCAGTGCCAGTTTTTTATGAAAATAATCCGGCACTACCAAAATTGCTGGTTTTTCTGCCATCACACCGATTTTGGCGCGAAAATTGTTATACAAAAATGACTTAATCCCCCATAAAACCCCCACCATCATACCGGTGCAAGCCGCATCATGGAAACCCACCTCCGTCCGCCAGTAAAAGCGCCGGCACCGGACAAAGCGGAAAAGGTAATACAGAGCAGAATTATACCTTTGGAACCGCTCCCAGCCTGCTCGCAGCATGCCGGGCAGGCTGCTGATAAGTTCCAGGGTTATAGGCATGCCCAACCTCAATTCCTTGTCCTGTATTGGATGAAGAGCTGCTTTTTCCAGCTCACCGGCCATTTTTAATGCCGGGGTGAAAAAGCGCTGCTCCAGCTCAATAGTCGGCACCTCAGTCTTGTATCGAATCAATCCCTGCAGCAGTGACATTCTCACTACCAGATTATCATCCTGGCCCTTACGGTTATAATCCACAGTAAAGCTTATCCGCAACAACGAAACGATTACACAAATCACCATCACCAGCAATATGTACAATAGGAAACCCAAACCAAACCACCCCGCGTTATCACACAGGCATTTACGGTTTATTGTATCTCCAAATGAGAAAAAATATGCAAAAAAGGCATTGACCTGCCAACGTATTAACCAGTTGCGCAGTCACTCACTTTTTGTTTGGTTAACTCAAAGAATTTTACTGAGGAATGAAATAGTCCGTTGGTGCTGTGGCGCACCGAAAACCTGATCCGGTTTGCCTTCTTCAACGATAAGCCCCTCGTCCATAAATATCACCCGATCCCCAACTTCTCTGGCAAAGCCCATTTCGTGGGTGACCACCACCATGGTCATGCCTTCGCGGGCCAGTTCCTTCATAACCGCCAGTACCTCACCGACCATTTCCGGGTCCAGGGCCGAAGTTGGTTCATCAAACAGCATAACTTTTGGTTTCATGGCCAACGCTCTGGCAATAGCCACCCGCTGCTGCTGACCGCCTGATAACTGAGCCGGATAGTTGGCGGCTTTATCTTTCAAGCCTACCTTTTCAAGCATTTGCGCCGCCAGCGCTTCTGCTTCCTGAACCGGCATTTTACGGACTTTTTCCAGCGCCAGGGCCACATTCTGCAAAGCAGTCATATGGGGAAACAAGTTAAAATGCTGGAAAACCATCCCCACTTCTTCCCGGACGCTATTGATATCAGTCTTGGAGTCGGTCAAATTGTAGCCGTCAACAATAATTTCTCCGTCTGTGGGTTTTTCCAAAAGATTAATACATCTGAGAAATGTACTTTTGCCTGAGCCACTAGGCCCAATCACCACTACCACCTCTTTGGGCTTAATGTGGCAGTCAATACCCCGCAGGACTTCCAACTGACCAAATTTTTTATGGAGGTTACGCACGTATATCACTCTTGCCAAACCTCCTCTCCAGATAAGCTACAAACCGGGAAAGAATCATAGTCATAAGCAAATACAGGATTGCTATCGGAATCCAGGCTTCATACGTCCGCGCCGTTCTGCCGCTAATCAGAGAGCCGGTCATAGCCAGCTCCTGCACAGAGATTACGGAAACCAGTGAGGAATCCTTGAGCATGGCAATAAATTCATTGCCCAGCGCCGGCAATACCCGTTTAAAGGCCTGGGGGATAATAATAAAGCGCATCGCTTGTCCGTAGGTCATACCCAGGGATCTGGCGGCTTCCATCTGTCCCCGGTCAATGGACTGAATCCCGGCCCGGAAAATTTCCGCTATATAAGCGCCGCTGTTTAAGCTTAATGCCACCAGACCGGCAACTATACTGTCAAATCTGCCTATTGAAGGTATTATGGCGTAATTAAACATCAAAATCTGCACCAGTAATGGCGTGCCCCGAAAAAAGTCAACATATACGGCACCTAAAACAGATAGTGGTTTTTTACTGGACAGTCGCAGCAGACTTATAAACAGTCCCAGGAATGTTCCCACGGCGACGGATATTATTGTTAGCTTAAGGGTCGTCAGTACCCCTATCTTAAACATCATCGG
>CAZWUW010000116.1:0-6296 GCA_964636895.1 uncultured Eubacteriales bacterium | reverse complement strand
CCGCCACCAGCAGGTTACAGTTCCGGGCAGTGATGGCAGTCAGTTGTTCGGTTGTCCATTTTGCGTCACTCACAGCCCTGCCTCCTTCCCGGTGCCGGCTTTTTTGTCGGTCAATAAGTCCCAAACCCGGTCGGGCGCCGGCCCTATAAGCGGTCGGTATCGGTTTTCCGGCAATAAAAGATCGAACTGGCACACCGGCTTATAAGGACAAAAACTACAGGCCACCTGTTTGTTCCGCCGGTACGGCGCAATCTCTACCCGACCGTCTTGGATCTCTTGCCCGGCTGCCGTGATAACCTTTGTCAGATGGCTGCGCAGTGTATCAAACCGGTCGGCGGTAATGACCGGTGACCTTTTGGAGAACTCACCGTCATTTTTTATCTGAATGGGAAACAAGGCCGACTTCCCTCCGTCCAGCCGGTTATCCATAAGCTCAATTACTGCCCTGTCGGCCAGTAATAAGCCTTTCATCTGCAGGGCCTTAAAAATCTTCTGCTCCAAATCATCCGGGGCCAGGGGCATTGCACTGCTAATTAACGGATCTTTTACCGTAAAATACAGAATGCCTGCCGGTAACCCCGGACCCCCGCATATTTTATCACTGTGGATAAGGGCCACGTGCAGATATGTCAGCAGTTGCAGCCGTAGACCGTGATATATATCAGCCAATTCAATTTTGTTGGCACTGGATTTATAATCAATCACTCGCAGGTATGCGCCAGCATCTGTTTCAGCCAGGTCAATCCGGTCAATACGCCCGGCCAACTGTAATTCCTGCCCGTCTTTTAACGCTATGGTCACCGGCGGCAGCGTTTCTGCCGGGCCAAAACCCAGCTCCAGCCCCACCGGCCGGAATTTGCCCCGGCGGGCATGTTCGGCCAGCATCAGCACCGCCCGGTCTATTGTGCGCTGGAGTTTGCCGGTAAGGTGCCGATAACGGGCGGTACTAAGCAGAATTTCGCTTTGTAACTGCGGAGCCAGTTCCGCTACTACTTCGGCGCTAATTTGCCTGCATTCATCAGGATTAAGCGCTCCCCAGTCCAAGGCCTGCTGCTGCAAGCGTTCAACAAAATTTTTCAGGGCGGCATGAAAAAATTCTCCCATATCCGGGGCAGCCAGCCGGAACTGCGCCCTTTCTTTGAGCCTGAGACCGTAATTGGCAAAATGGGCAAAAGGACAGGCGATAAAGCGCTCAATACGGGAAACCCCGGACCGCATAGATGAACCATAGAGAAGCCTGCTAAGATGTCGGGGTATGGCTTTTAGCTCGTTATTGTGGAAAAGACCTTGCAGCACCGCCCCGGCCAATTGTTTGCGGTCGACTGTAGCAGTGAACCAATTATAAACATCCCACCAAACCGCCGCGGCCGGACGCCCCGCCTTTATCTCCCGCAGCCGGCCGGCCAGATAAACCAGCGTCCGCCCCGGATGCACCACATATGGCAAATCTCCGGCAGCCTCGGCATTTCCGGTGCCGGTAGGCTCTACCTGATATATGTACACCGAGAGTTCCGGAAATAATTCTTTTATCCTCCCCACCACCGGTGACGGAGCCAAAGACCGGCCTTCATCATCTGCCAGGGGATAACTGACCCAGAGGTACTGACTGGCCCTGGTCAAAGCAGTATATACCAGATATTGTTCGTCAAATGCCTTCCGCCGCCCGCCGGGTGCCAGAGCAATACCGGCGGCGGCCAGCTTTTGCCGTTCAGTATCATTGAAAACCCCATCATCCGCCGGCCGGGCCGGCAGCACACCGTCACCGGCGCCAAGCAGAAACACTGCCCGCACATTAGGGTTGCGGGAACGGTCCAGGGACCCCACCAGCACCTGGTCCAGTCCCGGTGGAATGAGCCCCATTCTAAGACTGTCAAACCCTGCATCCAATACAGCCAGATACGTTTCAATAGACATAGTTTCGTTCCCAAGGGCTTCGACCACTTCATCCAATAAGCTAACCACACAGCCCCAAAGCTGCAGGTGTTCCCGCGCCGTTTCCACCGAACCGGCCGCTTCAGCCTGTGCTGCCCAGGCCACCAGTTGGTCTGCCGCTTTTAATTCGGCCAGCAAATTATATAGCGCGGTCGTAAGTTCCCGGACATTCTGGGCAGTACCGCACTGTACCGCAAAGCTTGCCAGTGCCGCCACTGCCTGCCGGCGAACCTGATTGATAAAAGCTAGTTCCGCCGCTGCCGCGCCGCTGATTTCCACATCCTCACCCAGCGTATAACGCCGCCAGTAAGCCCAGTCCCTATCATCAAGCCATTTTTTGCCCCGAATACCGTGGGCCAGCACATAATTTTCCAGTAAATCCACCTGGTCACGGGTTACCGACACCAGGTCGGTCTTAAGATAACGAAACACCGGGTCGTAGGCCCAGTTTCGCTGCACTACTTCCAATGCCGAACGGATGAGTTCTATGAGCGGATGGTGCAGCACCGGCCGTTTGCGATCAATAAAAAAAGGTATGCCATGGTCCTGAAAAACTGTGCTAACAAGCTCATGGTAGCTTTCCAAATCCCTCAGCACCACCGCCACATCCCGCCAGCGATACCCCCGATCCCGGCACAGCCCAATGACCTCCCTGGCCACTGCCTCCACCTCGGCCCGCCGGTTGGCACCAGCCGCTAGCTTAAAGTCCGCTGCCGAGCCGTGATAATCCGGGGCCGGATATGTAAAAAAATACTGTTCCAGCCGGGCAATTGCCGGGCAGTCCCGGAACCGGTGAGGCACACTGGCGCCACCCGGTTCTGCCGTCGTAAGCAGCAGCAGCGGCGTCGTGACCGCCACCCGCGCAGCCTCGGCCAACCTGATAATTTTCGTATATGTCTCCCAAGTAGGGTAAAAAACTTCATCCTCGCTAAGTTTATTACCGGCAGTCTTGGTCCCCAACAACCCAGGGTCCAGGCATAGGGTCACATGGACACGTCCGGCTGTAAGCAAAATCTTCTGCAACACATAAAACTCCTGGGGTGTAAAACCGGTAAAGCCATCAACCCAAACTTCCGCCCCTTGTACTGTGGGCGAGCTTTCCAGCCGCTCGGCCAGATAATTGAGATAATCATCCGGGTCGGTATAGCGCTCCGCCAAATACTCTTCCATTGCCCGGTACAACAGCTCCAGGTCCGCCAGCTTGTCCCGCAGGAGTCCCTGTCCAGGCGTTAAAAGACCACCGGCCATGGCCAGCTCTACCGGCGAAATCCGGTACATTTTCATTTCGCTGACCGACCTGGCTAAGGTATCCGCAAATCCGGACCGACCGGCGCTCTTACCGAAAATCCGCAGCTTATCCTGATGCCTGGTCAGCAATTCCCGCAAGACCATGCGCTTGCCTAATTCACCGATAGGCACCCGCGCCGCACCACCGGTTTCCAGCAGTACGCGGTGAGCCAGGCGGCGGAAACTCAACACCTGTGCCCGCATAATGCCGCCCAGCCCGGAAGTTGTGGCCAGGGCATATTCCATTTGAAAAGTGGCTTGCTCCGGTACCAAAAATATCACCGGCGGACCGTCCGGCTCCGCCCGGAGGGCCTGACGGATACCTTCCAGGCAAGTATGGGTTTTTCCGCTGCCGGCCCGGCCGAGTATGAATCGCAAAGTCAAAGAGGCTACACCTCCAAATATCAGTCAATTTTCTTTAATAATATTCGCCTGCCGGCACCTGGATTCCTCCAACGAACACAGGTTTGCCAAGAAAAAAGTTTCCCCTGCAAAAAGCCAAAAAAAACCAAAAAAACTCGCCTAAAAAAGCTTTGACCGGGTAATTGTTCAATGGTACAATGGGAATGTGAATATATTCACTTTTGAACGTGTTCATTTTTGGCCGGCTTACTACTGCTTTAATTTTGGGGGAGGTGTATGTTATGACCGGGCCCAAACCGCCCGTGGCCAACCGGCGGGAACGCAAAAAAACAGCGTGCCGGAACAAAATTATTGCCGCTGCCTGCAGGCTATTTAACCGCCAGGGTTTTGACGCCACCTCTGTTGCAGACATAATGTCGGAAGCGGACCTTGGTACAGGCACTTTCTACAATTATTTCAAAACCAAAGAAGATTTGGTGGACATGCTGCTCCAGGAACGCCTGGAAACCCTCCGGCAGGAAATCGCCACCCTGGTGACAGCACCCGGCCCTGGGCGGGAAAAGGTGTACGCGCTATTCAAGCTTGTAGGCAACTCTTTTACTGATGACCGGCAGGCACGCCTAGTCATTTTGATTATGCAAGGCAAGAAACTGCCTGCTGCCGGCATTAGCGGCCATGCCGCCATTTACAAGGACCTGGTACGGGAGTTAGTCGCCCAGACCCAGGCCCAGGGCGAGTTTCGCCGGGACCTGGAGGCAGATAAAATAGTTTCCTTCCTGCTTGGTGTACTAATGTTTACCGTCCGTCAATACCTGCGCAGCATTCCACCAGCAGTCAGGACCGCCCCCGGCCCCGGGGAGAGCCCCGGCAGCCCGCTGATTCCGGCCGATACGGTGGCGGGTTTCCGGGCAGCCCTGGCCGATAATGTCAAAATGGTCCTCGATGGCATTGCCAAATGAAATGTGCCGCGTTATCAAAAAAGACAGGAGTGATGATAATGAATTCCATCAAAGACACCGCCGCCAGATTATTTGCCCTGCTTACGCCACGCAAAACAGTGCAGCTTATAAGTCTGGCCATCATTTTCACTGCTGCCGTGCAGTTATATTTATTTGCACACGGCATCAGGCAGGACGGAGCTGCATCGGCATTTACTTACCGGCCGGCAGTGCTGGAAGGGTTTCTGCCTATCGGTGCCCTAATGGCCGCCAAGTACTGGCTGGCAACCGGCGTTTATGACCCTGTTCACCCTGCCGCCCTGACCATTCTACTTATTGCTATCATTATTTCCCTGCTTTTCAGAAGAAGTTTTTGCAGTTGGTTTTGTCCTATCGGCACCGTCTCCGAATGGCTCGGCAAATTAGGTGCCGGCTTGTTCAAAAAAGACCTGCGCCTGCCCGCCTTCCTGCATTATCCCTTGTTAGGCCTGAAATTCATACTGCTCGCTGCCTTCATTTACTATTTTGTCATTCAGTTGCCGGCGGATTTCATTGCCCAGTTCATGAATCAGCCCTACTATCTCACAGCCGACATTGCTATTCTGGACTTTTGGCGGGATATCAGTACCACGGCCTTAATTTTCATAGTTACCATGACCGTGCTGTCTGTTATTTATAAAAATTTCTGGTGCCGCTATTTTTGCCCTTATGGTGCCTTATTGAGCTTATGGGCATTGTTTAGTCCCCTGGGCATCACGCGGGACCAAGAGCAGTGCATCAACTGCGGCGGCTGCAGCCGTGCCTGCCCAAACGGCATCAAGGTAGCGGCCAGGTCGCGCGTAAATTCTGTGGAATGCACTGCTTGTCTAAATTGTACCAGTGCCTGTCCCCGTGAAAACGTCCTGGCCCCCAGGTTCTTCAACCTGCGTATGAAACCCATGGTGCTAGGTGCTATAATTTTGACGGTTTACTTCGGGTCAGTATTATTGGCTCATCTGTCCGGCAACTGGCAGACTGTCTTAACCTTCGGCGACTATGTGCAGTTGCTGAACCAGGGCAGTGCCGGCCAGTAACCGGACAAACAAGGCCGTTCGGACAAGCAAGGCCGTTTTTTTTCATGCCGGGGAGGGAATATTGCTATTAACGTCGAAAAATAGGGCTTGTAATAAAAAAACAACCCCGAAAGGAGCTGCAGCATAAAAATGTTACGCAAGCTTATAGTTACCAGCACGGTTTTGGCACTGCTGCTTACCGGCTGCGCCAAAGCCGGCAAGGAAGCACCGGAAAACAATGCGCCGAAAATTAAACCAATTAAATTAGGGGTACTGCCCATTGAAGACAACCTGCCTTTGTACCTGGCGGAAGCGGAAAACATGTTTGGCAAGGCAGGCCTGCAAGTGCAACTGATTCCCTTTGACAGTGCCCGGGAACGGGATGTGGCCATGCAAGCCGGCAAAATTGACGGTGAGCTTGCCGACCTGGTAGCCGTGGCTTTACTAAAAAAAGGCGGTACCGATGTACGGGCTGCCGCCATCGGCTTAGGGGCCAAACCGGCAGAGGGCCGTTTCGCCTTACTGGCTGCACCCAAAAGCCAGGTCAATACTGTAGCCGACCTCAAGAACATTCCGGTAGCCATATCCGAAAACAGTATTATTGAATATGTGACTGACAATCTGCTTTTGGCCGGCGGCCTGGAGCAGGCAGAAATCAAAAAAGTAGCCATCCCCAGCATTCCGGCGCGGATGGAAGCCTTATCCAGCGGTCAGGTGGCGGCTG
>CAZWUW010000115.1:0-6518 GCA_964636895.1 uncultured Eubacteriales bacterium | reverse complement strand
CTCGGCTTCCTTGTTGTCAGGGTTCATGTCCGGGTGGTATTTGCGGGCCAATTTCCGGTACGCCTTTTTGAGGTCGGCTTCCGATGCGTCCCTGCCGACCCCCAGTACCTCATAGTAGTCACGCTTGCTCATTGCTTTACTCCTTTTTCGCGGCTTACTTTATTTCTTATCCTCATCCACAACTTTATACTCTGCATCCACCACATTATCATCCTTTGGCTGGCCGGTGCCGCAGCCATCCGGCCCACAACCCGCGCCGCCTTCTGCAGCCCCGGCGCCGGGCGCCCCCTGCTGCTGATACATGGCTGAAGTAAGCTCATAAAGCGGGGTGGTCACAGCTTCTGATTTAGCTTTGATTACTTCAATATCATCGCCTTGCAGCGCTGTCTTAAGTTCTTCCACAGCTTTTTGTATTTTTTCCGTCAAGTCTTTATCAGCTTTGTCACCAAAGTCTTTAATCGTCTTCTCGGCCTGGTAGACCAGCGAATCGGCCTGATTACGCGCTTCCACTTCTTCTTTTCGCTTCTCATCCTCGGCTGCGTGAGCTTCTGCATCCTTCATCATCCGGTCAATGTCGGCATCAGATAAGCCGCTAGAAGCAGTAATCGTAATGGCTTGCTGATTGCCGGTGGCCATGTCTTTAGCGGTCACATGGGCAATCCCGTTGGCATCAATATCAAATTTGACTTCAATTTGCGGTATCCCCCGGGGAGCCGGCGGTATACCGGTTAGCTGAAAGCGGCCCAGGGTTTTGTTGCCGCTGGCTATTTGACGCTCTCCTTGCAGCACATGAATTTCTACTGAGCTTTGGTTGTCAGCGGCAGTAGAAAAAATCTGGCTCTTGGAAGTCGGAATAGTGGTATTACGTTCAATTAGTTTGGTAAATACACTGCCCAGGGTTTCAATGCCCAGCGACAGCGGCGTAACATCCAGCAACAGGACGTCTTTTACCTCCCCGGCCAGCACGCCGCCCTGAATGGCGGCGCCCATGGCTACCACTTCATCCGGGTTAACTCCTTTGTGGGGTTCTTTGCCGATAACTTTCTTTATCGCTTCATGAACTGCCGGAATCCGGGTAGAACCCCCTACCAGAATAACTTTGTCAATATTATCAGGGGACATCCCGGCATCGGATAACGCCTGCCTGGTAGGACCAAGGGTTTTCTCCACCAGGTCGGCGGCAATTTCCTCAAACTTGGCTCTGGTTAAAGTAATATCAAGGTGTTTGGGGCCGCTGGCATCTGCAGTAATGAAAGGCAGATTGATATTGGTGGTGATAACCCCGGAAAGCTCGATTTTGGCCTTCTCGGCCGCCTCTTTCAACCGCTGCATAGCTATTTTGTCGGCTTTCAGGTCAATTCCGCTGTCTTTTTTGAATTCCTGTACCAGATAATCCATAATCCGCTCGTCAAAGTCATCGCCACCCAGCCGGTTGTTTCCGCTGGTCGCCTTAACTTCAAACACACCTTCACCCAATTCCAAAATAGACACATCAAAAGTACCACCGCCCAGGTCGTAAACCAAGATGGTATGGTCCTCGCCTCTTTCCAGACCATAAGCCAGGGCTGCTGCCGTCGGCTCATTGATAATACGCAGCACCTCCAGCCCGGCAATTTTCCCGGCATCTTTGGTCGCCTGGCGCTGGCTGTCGGTAAAATAAGCGGGCACGGTAATCACCGCTTGTTCAATTTTTTCTCCCAGATAAGCTTCGGCATCTACTTTCAGTTTTTGCAGCACCATCGCTGAAATCTCCGGGGGTGTATAATCTTTGCCATCAATGTTTACTCTATGACCGGAACCCATATGCGTCTTAATAGACATCACGGTGCCGTCCGGATTGGTAACGGCCTGACGTTTGGCCACCTGGCCCACTAACCGCTCGCCGGTCTTGGAAAAGGCCACTACCGACGCTGTTGTCCGCGCCCCTTCGGCGTTAGGGATAACGGTAGCCTCACCACCCTCCATGACAGCCATACACGAATAAGTTGTGCCTAAATCAATTCCCAATACTTTACCCATAATTCTGATTCCCTCCTACAATACTTTGAAATAATATTTCCTGTGTGCTAGATTAGTTCTGCACCACTTTTACCATCGCTGGGCGTATGACCCGGTCCAGCAGCAGATAGCCTTTTTGCAGTTCTTCCGCTACCGTGTTGTCGGCATAAGTAGAACTTTCCACCTGCATCACAGCTTCGTGTTTGGCGGGGTCAAATTCTTCGCCTACCACCGGCATGGCATTGAGTCCTTCTTTTTCCAAAACTTCTTTCAACTGCCGGAAAATAAGTTCCATACCGGCCATAAAGCTTTGCACATCTGCTCCCCCAGCGGCTAAAGCCCGCTCAAAATTGTCCAGTACCGGCAGCAGGTTGGTTACTAGCCGCTGGGAACAATATTTCAGAGACTCTTCTTTCTCCTGCCGGATCCGCCGCCGAAAGTTTTCAAAATCAGCCTGGGTCCGCTGCAGCATCTGTAAATACTCTTCAACGCGGGCGGCTTCGGCGGCCTCATTGGCGGTTAATTCTGCCGTTTCAGTGCCGGGGTCCGACTGCTTTTCTTCCGGCTCTGGCTGGCTATCAGCCTCTATTTCAGTTTTGTTTTCAGCGGTCATTTCTGTCTGGCTCTCCGACATTTCGCAATCCCCCCATCCCTTAAAAATCGTCAAACTTTTTATCTTCTTTAAAAGCAGCATCTTCCCGTTTTTTAATAATGGTATCAATGCGCATAATTGCCTCGGCAATTTCGCCGGCGGCCTTCAGGGCATACACCTTCACCAGGGTAGGATCCACCACGCCCAGTTCCAGCATGTCGGCCACATCACCACTTTCACAGTCCAGCGCCAAATAATCTTTGCCTTCCCTGGCCTGGGCAGCAATAACATCCCCTATTTTTTCCAGCGGATTAAAGCCGGCATTAGCCGCAATCTGACAGAAAGGCCGCTGTAAAGCCTCAACAACACAGTCTACACCATAGGCAGCCATGCCACGGATGTTTTCACGCTCCTTTTCCACTTCCCGGGCAACGGCCAGCTCCACGGCCCCACCGCCGGGCACTACGCCACCTTTGACGGCAGCCTGTACCGATGCGGCGGCATCTTTGGCAATACGTTCCCGCTCGCCTACCACCTCTTCGGTGGCTGCGCCCACCAAAACAGTTGCCATGGGTTTGCCTTTGCCGCCCAAAATACGAATATGTTCGAGTTTTTCATCTTCATAAATTCTTTTGACCCGGCCCAGATACTTCTTTAAGTCCCCCGGTTCCTTTTTTAATCCGGTGCGTTTGATGGGCCTGGCCCCTGTATGTTCGGCAGCTTTACGCAGTTCCTTATTAGGAACCCGCTGGACCACCATGATGCCGGCGTCGGTAAGAATTTCCTCAGCAATGTCTGCTATCCCGCGGTCAACCAACACCACCTTAACATCAAGCTCAAGGATTTTTTGCACGTTGCGGCGAAACTGCTCCTGTAATTCCTGATAGCGGGCAAACCCGGCCTCGGTGGCTAAGGCTTCGTCCTCGATTTCTTCCGGTTCCAGTGCATCATCAATTACCAGCACCCTAACCTTGCTAAGATCGCCGGGCATTTGCCTGCTAAGCCGTTCCCGGTTAATGATTACCCCCATAAAAACCTCATTGGCCGCACCTTCTTCGGCGACAATGGTATCAGACAATTTGAAAGACTGATCCCGCAGTTTTTCATCTCCCACCAGTCTGGCCGCAGCCACTACCAGATCGGCAATATCCCCGTGCTCCCGCCCGGCAATAAGTGCAATCCGGTGCAACAGCGGGTCATCCATGCCTTGCACCGGCCGTGAATTTTGCTCTAACAGCATTAGTGCCTTGCGCACCCCTGCCCGCACTCCTTCAATTACCCTGGTTACCGGTACCCCCTTAACCACCTGAGCTACTCCGGCACTGACCAGCGCGCCGGCCATCACCGTAGCAGTGGTGGTACCGTCACCGATTTCGGCCTGTTGGGCCTTGGCAATGTTAATCAACATTTTGGCGGCCGGATGATTGGCCTCCATGGTAGTAAGGATAGTTACACCGTCATTGGTAATCACCACTTCCCCAAACTTATCGACCAGCATGGTATCCAGCCCTTTGGGACCAAGGGTGCCTTCCACCGCCGAAGCAATCGCCCTGATAGCATTGGAATTGGTCATCAGGGCGGCCAGCCGCTCATCTACATCCGTATTGACAGTTGCCTGCTGCTTGAGACTCATTATGAACCTCCCGAAACCGTTATTTGTAAAAATCCTTTAATATACTAGAAAGATGCCGGGTCATGAACTCCACAATGGATACTGTCTTGTCATACTCCATCCTGGTGGGTCCAAGCACGCCAATAGAACCTATGACCTTGCCGTCAATCTGATAAGTGGCTGTAATCATGCTGCAATTTTCAAGGGCGGTAAGCTTGTTTTCACTGCCGATTTTCACCGTTATTCCGTCCTCGCCTGATTCAGCCCCGGAAAGGATCTCCCGCAAGAGGTCCTCCTGTTCCAGCAAGCTAAGGAGTGTTTTTAACGTATTAATATCCCGGAATTCGGGCTGGTGAAGCATGTTTAAAGCTCCGGCCAGATAAACCTTGTCTTCCGGGTCAATATGCAGAGTTTCCTGAATCAAGTCCATGGCCGCATCAAAGATATGCTGATGCCTGGCCAGTTCTGCATATATTTCTTTAATCAGCGTCATTTTAATATTGGCCAGCGTCAGGCCTCGCAGCTTAGCGTTTAAAACCTGGCTGATTTGCATCAGGTCACGTTCGTTGATGCCCACCGGTACTTCCAGCAGTTTATTCTGCACAATGCCGTTTTCCAGCACCACCACCACTAGTGCCTGGCCTGTTTCCAAAGGCACCAGTTGAATATGTTTAAAAGCGGATTTACCGAATTGAGGACCAGTGACCAGTGAAGCACAATTAGTCATCGTAGAAACAATTTGATTGGTCTGCCGGAGCACCTGAGCCACTTCTCCGGCCTTTTTCCGGTAGCCGCATAGAATGATGCCCTCTTCATCCTTGGTCAGCCGCTTTTTTTTCATTAGACAATCCACGTAATAACGATAACCAAGCTGGGAAGGCACCCGGCCGGCAGAAGTATGGGGCTGTTCTATATACCCCTGCTCTTCTAAATCCGCCATTTCGTTACGAATGGTAGCAGAACTCACGCCCAGTTCATATTTGCGCGAAATGGTTCTAGAGCCAACAGGTTCGGCGGTAGCAATATAGTCTTGGATAATTGCCAAAAGGACCTTCTGTTTCCGCTCATCTATGGTCACAACCATCACCCACCTCGTTGTTAGCACTCTGTGATATCGAGTGCTAAAAGTTCTATTTAAAAAATACCACCGCAAATATATTTTGTCAAGAAGCAACAAATCAGTTTCACGGAGGAAAAGCGCCCGGATGTTATATAAACTCGGCAAAAACTTCATTGGCAAGGGGCAGCCCCTTTTTCGTAAGGCGCAAACGGTAATCAGAAATCTCTACCAGCTTTAACTTCATTAGTTTATCCAGGGATTCCCTGAATAATACTTCCGGATTCTCCCCGTACCGCTCAGCAAACCGCCTTAAATCCACCCCTTCGGTTAGCCGCAAGCCCAGAAACATAGCCTCGCCAAGACGCTCCCGCGAGGTCAGCACCTCTTCCGCCATTACTGGAGGTGCCCCATTTTTAAGGCAACCGATATACCGCCGTAAATCTGTATGGTTGGCAGACCTTACGCTGTTTAAATAAGAATGGGCAGCCGGGCCGCAACCAAGATAATCTTCGTTTTGCCAGTAAATCAGATTATGTCGGGCTTCTTGTCCAGACCGCACATAATTTGATATTTCATAATGGCGGTAACCGTTTTCAGCAAGGCGGTCAATAGTATAATAAAGCATTTCCACTTCCAGTTCCTCGTCACACGGGATTGTATAACCGGTGGTAACGTCCCGGTGCAGCGGAGTGTCAGGTTCGATTTTCAGGTTATAAGCGGAAATATGCTCCACACCGAGACCGGTAGTGAGTTCAATGGTTTCACGCCAGTCCCGCATGCGCTGGCCGGGGATACCGTAAATCAGGTCTAAGCTTACATTGTTAAATCCTGCCCGGCGCGCCGCTGCCACCGCTTCGTTCACCTGCCGCCAGCCGTGCCGCCGGCCAAGCAAGGTAAGCAGCCGTTCCTGAGCTGCCTGAGCGCCAAAGCTTACCCGGTTTACGCCGGCTTCCCGGAGAGTACTAAGCTTGGTCTCATCCACCGTGCCCGGGTTGGCCTCTACCGTAACTTCAATTCCGTCCGGCCAAGAAAAATTCGCCCGGACAGCGGCCAGGATTTCCGTCAACAGCTCAGCCGGCAGTATTGTTGGGGTGCCGCCACCAATGTAAATACTCTGCAGCTCTTTTAGTGCCGGGGATAATCTTGAACCATAAAAAGCTATTTCTTTTTTTAAGGCACAAACATAAGACGCAGCCATGCCTGCGTCGTAGGGTAACGAAACAAAATCACAGTAATTACACTTTTTAAAACAAAAA
>CAZWUW010000114.1:0-6759 GCA_964636895.1 uncultured Eubacteriales bacterium | reverse complement strand
CACCACGGGATCAGGCCCTGAAACGCAGGGTGCGGGACTTGATTGTACGGGAAATGTCACCTGCTTTCAGTCAAGCCAAAAACATTACCGAAGCCCGGTTGGTTGCCGGCAATCATCTGGCGGCTATTGAAGAACTGGCCAGAAAAGAAGTCCGTGCCTCGGGTGAGGAATATCAGGTGAGAGCAGTGTTGGGCAAGTACAGTTTTCCCACGAAGAGTTATGGTAAATTTACTCTGCCAGCCGGTGAATATGAAGCAGTCAGAGTAATAATCGGCAGTGGGGCCGGGGCTAACTGGTGGTGTGTGCTTTTCCCGCCTACGTGTTTTGTGGACGTATCAAAGGAATTGGGCAAGGCGGAATATACCGGGCCGGTAATAAACACGCTGAATGCTGATATGGCACCGGAAGATGAATGGCCAACCCAGGTCGAACCGGAGATGCGGTTTGAGGTCAGGTTTAGGATTCTGGATTTATTGAAACAATTATAACAAAAGGGAGTTCCGCCGGTGGAACTCCCTTTTGTTATACTATATCCGTCATTTCTTCAGTAAAACCTCAAACTCTTCGGCAGGCACAGGTTTGCTGAATAAATATCCCTGCATCTTATTACAATGGCGTTGTTTGAGGAATACGAGTTGTTCCTCGGTTTCTACACCTTCAGCAATGACACTTAGCTTCATGCTTTGCCCCAAAACAATAATCGTGGATACAATCGCGGCGTCTTCAGGATTGGAAGTAATATCACGGACAAAAGACCGGTCAATTTTAAGTGTGTGAATCGGGAACCGTTTTAAATAATTGAGTGAAGAGTAGCCGGTGCCAAAATCATCTATGGCAAGCCAGATACCCATTTTTCTTAAATCACGCAGTACTGCAATGGTAAAATCTACATCCTGCATGGCGACACTCTCGGTAATTTCCAGCTCCAGCCAATGCGGGTTCAGTCCGGTGGCGTGTAAAATATGGGTAATGGTTTCTACTAGGTTGTGCTGCCGAAACTGATATGCAGAAAGGTTAACGGTCACTCGCATAGGTGCATAGCCGGCATCCTGCCAGGCTTTGTTCTGGGCGCAGGCTGTATGCAGCACCCATTTTCCAATTGGTACAATCAGGCCGGTTTCTTCGGCCAGCGGGATAAACTGGGCCGGCGGGATTAGCTCCCGCTCCGGGTGCTGCCAGCGCACCAGGGCTTCCATGCCAATAATTTGTCCGGCTTCGGTATCAACCTGTGGCTGGTAAAAGACTATGAATTCCTTCCGCTTTAAGGCGTACCGCAGGCTGTTTTCCAGGGCCAGCCGTTCCATGATTTTGGTATTCATGGTCGGGGCAAAGAGCTGATAATTGTTTTGGCCATGTTCCTTGGCACGGTACATGGCGGTGTCGGCGTGTTTCAGCAGGGTTTCGGCATCTTCCCCGTCGTTGGGATAGAGCGCAATACCGATGCTGGCAGTAATATGAAATTCCTGTCCGCATAGAACCCACGGGTGATAGAGGGATTTGAGGATTTTCCGGGCGACTTTGGCGGCGTCTTCTTCATGGCTGATTTGCGGGAGCAGCAGGGTGAATTCGTCACCGCCGAGACGGGAGACGGTATCGCTATCCCGGACACAGTTCTTCAAACGTTGGGCAACACCTTTTAATAACTGGTCGCCCATAGCGTGCCCCAGCATATCGTTAACAAGCTTAAAACGGTTCAGGTCAAGGAACAGTACGGCCAGGTGTGCTTTGTTACGTTTGGCCTGAGTTAGAGCCAGAGTAAGCCGGTCATTGAATAAAATCCGGTTGGGCAGTTCCGTTAGGGCGTCATGATGAGCCTGGTGCATTAATTGCCGCAGCATATTACGTTTTTCAGTGACATTATGAAAAACCAGGACTGCGCCGATAATCCGGCCCTCCCTGTCTTTGATGGGGGAGGCGGAGTCTTCAATAGCATATTCATGACCGTCCCGGTGAATTAGTAAAGTATGGTTAGCCAGCCCGACAATGCGTCCTTCGCGGATACATTTTTCTACCGGGTTCTCTAGGATGCTGCCGGTCGTTTCGTTGACAACATGGAAAACCTGCAGCAGGGGCAGTCCTTTAGCTGTTTCATTTGTCCAGCCGGTAAGGCTTTCAGCCACAGGATTCAGGAATTCCACTACTCCCGCGGCATCGGTAGTAATGACTGCATCGCCAATGGAATGCAACGTCACCTGGGCGCGTTCTTTTTCTTGCCAAATCAGTTGTTCGGCTTTTTTGCGCTCTTCCATGAACCGAACTTTGTCTGTGATATCTCTGGCCACCTCGATACCGGCTATGATTTTTCCGGTGGTGTCTCTAAGCGGTGAGGTAGTAGTATCAAGATGAATTCTTTTTTGACCGCTGTGTTTTATTCTTACCGCTCTGTGAATTTTACCGTCTTCAAAAGAAGCCGCCATCGGGCAGCCGGCACATACACCTGGACTGCTCTCATAAGCCATATAACAGAACTTGCCGACATGGTCGCCCGTAAACTCCTTCATAATCTGATTTTGATATAAAATCCTGAAATTGGTGTCCTGAATACTGATGCCGTCACCGATACCAGCAATAATCGCTTCCAGCTTGATTTTTTCTTCCTCGATTTTTAAAATTGCTTCCTGTAATTCGGCAAAGTTTTGTTGTAGTGTGCCTGCCATGGACTGAAAGTTGCCGGCTAGAGAATCTATCTCTGTGATTGGGCTGGTCGGCCAGTCAATGGTCTGGTGTAAGAAAAGCTTCACCGGCAAATCCGTTGTCACCCAGGTCAGCTTGGATATTGGTCCCACTAAGCGGTGGCTTAAGGCATTGGCAAACAAAAGCGCAATAATGGCAAGCGCCAACATGCCGGAAAGGTCTTTTATATTATTAAACAGTAATTCACGATGATATGGGGCAACCGGGACTTTGAGCACCAACTTCCAGGGGATGATATTATTCACCGGGATTTCCTGAACATAAAATAATTTTTGCCAGTAAAAGGAGTGTAGTAAGGTTTTATCGGCCGCAGGTGACCCCAAATATGTAGTAGTATTAAGAGCGTAGATATTGCCGTCTTTTTTTGGTTTGAAGACTTGCATGGTTGTAAGGTCGGAGTCGGTGCTGGCGATGACCTTGTTTTTACGGTCAAGAATAGTGAGATTTAGTTTGCCGTCTTGCGTACTTAGTTTCAGCATTTTGCTGATGTACCCGAGATCGAGGACACCGAGAGCGTATCCACGAAACACATTGTCTGAGATAATGGGCACGGTTAAGGTAATAATGGGAAAGCGTACATTGGCACGTCCGATAAATATGTCGGACATGTCTGCATGCAGTGTGGTTTTGATATCTTTAAAATATTCCCGGTCGGCAAAATTCAAGCCAATTGTTGAATTTCCGCGGTCATCTATGGGGGGGTAAAAAGCAATGCTTTTCCCTGCCGTGTTACCAACATACATGGCAAGAAAATCCGGCACTGCGGTCATGATGGTGGCGGTATTTTTTTGCAGCTCAGCCGAGGGCCGCATGTCAGTCCTCGCGGCAATCAGCGCCAGTTCATTTACGGCATGTAGGTGCTGTTGATACCAGTCATTCAGGTAGTTGTTAATTTGGGTTGCTTCAGTCTTAATCAGGGATTTAATCTCGGTTTCAATTTCTTTTTGTTCCCGCTGGTTATCTATTATCACAAACATTAGTGCGGGAAGGAGGACAAAGGCTACCGATAGGTTAAAAAGCAGCTGTTGTAAGGCGAGGCCCTTTTTTTGCGCGTTTTTTTGACCATGCCTGACCCACTGGCTGACGGGTAAGTGGGTGATTATCAGACTGGCCAGCAGGGCGTTGAAAATTCCGTTGACGCTTATTTTGAGGGAAAGGAATAAAGCTGTGGACATGTTAATATCAATGAAACCGAAAAACAGCAACCATGTCAGGGGTATACCAATAAGAGTCCAGAAAAATGCATCCGCTACAATTAAATTTTCATTTTTTCGGCGCAGTAGGAATCCTACTATCAGCGCTTCGCAGGGAAAAATGATAATTGATTGGGGGAGATGCAGGATGAAAGCAGAAAAGCCGCCAATTATTATTGCTGTAGCGGTGCCCCATAATAATCCGTATAAGCGTAATGCAATCAATACGGCGGCACTGCCCAACATGAAATCCATCCCCCAAAAGAGCGGGATGCCAAAATAGTTACCGGTTATGCCTGCTACAAGAAGAATTGCCGGCATCAAAAATAGCCGTAGTTTTTTTGTGAGAGTCAGTTGCCGGAAGTCAGACATATGTAGGCCTCCTAGGGCTTTTTACTCCGGAAACGCAAATATTGTCACATTATACAATATTTTTTCTACATTTTTATAACATTTTCCTGCAAAGAGCCAGTAAAAAACTACATACCTAATTGCTGTTTTGTGCGATATTTAAGGTAGCACAATTTGACAACCCTTCTCATATAATAATGTGAGGAGGTGGAAAAATTTATGGTAAAGATCTCCGACTTGCGGATGCGTGAAGTAGTTAATGTTACTAATGGCAAAAAAATGGGGTTGATTAAAGACATTGAAATCGATCTGGAAAACGGCACGATTAAATCCGTGGTTCTGCCCAGCAACGGACGATTATTAGGTTTTTTTGGCAAGAACGATGATGTGGTGGTGCCCTGGCACAAAATTAAAAAAATGGGGATGGACGTAATTTTGGTGGAGGTGAGTGATTTTACCGACCCCCGGCACCAACAGTAGGTGGTAGGTGGTTAGTAGGTGGTAGGTGGGAGGTGGGAGGTGGGAGGTGGAGGGATTTTTCGCAAAATTGCAACTTTGGTTATTGGCAAAAAATACCTTGACCGCACTATATGTAGTGTAATATAATAAGGGTGCGCCCAATATATTGGGGCGCACCCTTGTTTGACGGGAATTATTGTTGTTTGTAATCGAATGATAAATAATATATTCTACACCTGTGATATTTTTCCTGCGGCGAATTATTCTGACTATTAAAGAATCGAGGAGGTACAAAATGCGCTGTCCTTTTTGTGGTTATATAGAAAGCCGGGTATTGGATTCCCGGCCATCTGAAGAAGGCGCAGCCATCAGGCGGCGTCGGGAGTGTGGCCAATGTACCCGCCGGTTTACCACCTACGAAAAAGTAGATGAGATTCCAATAATTGTAGTGAAAAAAGAAGGCAAACGGGAGGTTTTTGACCATAATAAAGTCCTGGGCGGTATTATTAAAGCCTGTGAAAAACGGTCAATTCCGCTGGCACAGATGGAAAGGGTCGTGGATGACATTGAAAAGGAACTGCGCAATAAGATGGAAGTGGAAGTTAGCTCTCATGACATCGGCGAAATGGTGATGAACAGACTGCGGGAACTGGATGAAGTGGCCTATGTCCGTTTTGCTTCCGTGTACCGCCAGTTTAAAGACGTCAATAATTTTATTCAGGAGTTGGAAAAACTTCTGAAGAATCAATAGATGTAGAAAATATTACATAAATTCAAGGGGGACCGGACATGTTCATGACAATCAAGAAAAGAGATGGCAGGGTGGTAGATTTTACGGATAATAAAATCACTGATGCCATTTTTAAAGCTGCCAAGGCGGTAGGCGGTGAAGACCGGACAACGGCTATGGAGCTGACCCTGGGTGTTTTGAAATATCTAAAGAATACTTTCGGCAGTCAGCTATTTAGTGTGGAAGACGTGCAGGATGCAGTGGAAAAGATTTTAATTGAAAATGGACATGCCAAAACTGCTAAGGCATATATTTTGTACCGTGCTCACCGGAACCGGATCAGGGAGGCCAAAGGCGAACTGATGGATGCGGTGGAAGAGATTTTGGTGGAGACTAACCGGGAGAATGCCAATATCAGCAATTCTCCGTCCGCAAAAATGCTGCAGATAGCCAGTGCGGCCAGCAAAAAGTATTACCTGTCCCGGCTGATTCCGGAGGAACTGGCCCTGGCCCATACCCAAGGGGATATGCACATTCATGACCTCGACTTCTACGGTAAAACCTTAACCTGCCTGCAAATCCCGCTAAAGAAGCTTTTGCATGAAGGCTTTAACAACGGTCACGGCTATATCCGGCCGCCTAAGCGACCGGCTTCCGCCACGGCATTGGCAGCCATTATCCTGCAGAGCTGCCAGAATGATATGCACGGCGGGCAGTCATTTCCGTTTTTTGACACCGATATTGCCGATTTTGTGAAGGATGCGGATGAAAATGAAACATATCAGGCTATGGAGGCTTTTATATACAACCTGAACTCTATGCACTCCAGGGCTGGTGCCCAGGTCCCGTTTTCCAGCCTGAACATAGGTACGGATACCAGCCCGGAATCCCGCAAAGTAGTGCGTAATCTGCTGCTGGCCTATGAAAAAGGCCTTGGTAGGGGGGAGAACCCTATCTTCCCGAACATCATCTTCCGGGTCAAGGAAGGCATCAACCTCTATGAAGGGGACCCGAACTATGACCTCTTCAAACTGGCCATCCGCGTTGCATCCCGGCGTTTAATCCCGACCTTCAGCTTTATGGATGCATCCTTTAACCGCCGTTATGGCACCGATATCAGCTACATGGGCTGCCGGACCAGAGTAATAGGCAATGTTAACGGGCCGGAGGTCACAGAAGGCCGGGGTAACCTGTCATTCACTACAATCAACCTGCCCCGGGTGGCGATTAAATCCGGAACTAATATAGACAAGTTTTACCGGGAGCTGGACCAAGTGCTGGGGACGGCAATTGCCCAACTGCTGCACCGGTACAGGGTGCAGGCCGGTCTAA
>CAZWUW010000113.1:0-6783 GCA_964636895.1 uncultured Eubacteriales bacterium | reverse complement strand
CGTAAGCCGCCGACATTAATACCGAGCATATTCATGGCCGCCTTCACCGGTATGGGACTGGTAATTACAAAAAGCGCCTTAAACACCGGGAAGAGTTGCAAATGGATTTCCCAGGCCCGCTTGCAGTTACCGGCAAAAAACGCGCTGACCATTTCCTGCAGCTGCCGACCCACTACATGCCCCACAACGCTTACCACTCCGTGACAACCGATGCTAAGCATAGGCATAGTAAGCGAATCATCGCCGCTGTAAATAATAAAATCATCCGGTACCAGCCGGCGCACTTCACTAACCTGATCCAGGTCGCCACACGCTTCCTTTAAGGCAAATACATTATCTATTTTAGCCAATTCAGCTACAGTACCCGGCAGTAGATTAACTCCCGTACGGCCCGGCACGTTATAAACCATGACCGGTAATGAGGTGGCCTCAGCAATGATTTTAAAATGATTATACAGGCCGCTTTGTGGAGGTTTGTTGTAATACGGGGTAACCAGCATAATACCATGTACACCTGTTTTTTCGGCTTCTTTAGTCAAAATCACCGATTCGGTTGTAATATTGGAACCTGTACCGGCAATTACTTTCGTCCGGTCACCCACCTCTTCCGCCACAACCCGGAAAAGCTCAAGCTTTTCTTCTTTGGTCAGTGTCGGCGACTCACCCGTAGTCCCGGCCACAATAATACCATCAGAACCGTTGTCAACAAGATGTCTGGCCACTACCCTAGCCTGCTCGTAATTTACCGCCAGGTTGTCGTCAAAAGGAGTTACCATAGCGGTAATCACCCGTCCGAAATCAGTCAAGTTTTTCACCTTCCTGTCTAAATTTATAATAGGTTATTCACCTAAGCCAAACTTCTTGTGCAGCGCCCGGATGGCTTTTTCCATGTCATCCTGGCTGACCAGACACCAAATTGTAGAATGGGAGTCCGCTGTCTGCAGAATCCGCACTCCTTCACCGGTTATGGCTTCCACAATAGTGGCCATAACGCCCGGCACCCCAGCCATCCCGGCACCCACTGCCGATACTTTCGCACAATCCGGTTCCGTCTGTGGCTTAAAGCCCAGGTCTTCCAATAACTCTACAGCCTTTAAACTAACTTCATTTTTTACAGTATAAATAATTACTTCAGGGTGTACATTTATAAAATCAACGCTGATTCCGGCACCAGCCATAGCCTGAAAAATTTTGAGTGGTGCGTCGGCGCGTTCACCGGTAGGAATTCTGAGCTGGGTAACATTGGGAATATGCGTAATTCCGGTAACCACCCGATCCCGTTTGATATCAATATTGCCGTTTTCGCCGTACGACGTGATTAACGTACCTGGGGCATCGGAAAAAGTACACTTGACCCTAATCGGGATATTCTTCTGCATGGCAATTTCCACTGCCCGGGGATGAATCACCTTTGCCCCTTCCTGGGCTAACTGACAGATTTCATTATACGTTATCATATCCAGGATTCTGGCGTCACTAACTATCCTAGGGTCGGCTGTCATAATGCCTTCCACATCCGTGTATATATCTATGGCATCAGCATTCAGGGCCACACCCAGGGCTGATGCGGTAGTATCACTGCCGCCGCGTCCAAGGGTAGTGATTTCACCTTCCTTGGTCGCGCCTTGAAAACCGGCCACTACCACTATTACTCCATTAGCAGCATATCGTTTTATTAAACCCGGTTTAACTTCGATAATATGGGCATCCGTATGGCTGTCATCAGTTATGATGCCGGCCTGGGCCCCGGTTAAAAATACCGCTTTTTGGCCTGTTTTCTCCAGCGTAGCCACCATCGTAACCCCGGAGATTATTTCACCGCAGGACATTAGGGTATCAAGCTCCCTAAGCGGTAGATCGGCGTTAATGCCTTCCACAAATTTGAGGAGGGTATCGGTGGCATACGGATCACCGGATCGCCCAATGGCAGAAACCACTACTACCGGCATATAGCCTTCTTCTTTAGCCCGGATAATCTTTGCCGCCACCTGTTCCCGTAAAGCCTGGCTGGTCAGTGAGGTTCCACCAAATTTCTGGACCAGGTATCTCATCCTGCTCCCCCCTATAGACAGTCGTATTTCACCACTAACTCCGCAATTTGCACGGCATTGGTAGCCGCCCCTTTGCGCAATTGGTCGGCGACAACCCACATATTTAAACCGTTGGGAACGGAATTGTCTTCCCGCAACCGGCCAATGAATACCTCGTCCCGGTCGGAAGTGTAAAGCGGCATGGGATATTCTTTTTGGACAGGATTATCTGTTACAATAATCCCCGGTGCTTTGGCCAGGATTTCCCTTGCTTCGGCAGCGCTCAACTTGCGCTCGGTTTCAATATTCACAGACTCAGAATGACTTCGGTAAACCGGCACCCGAACTGTGGTAGCAGTAATCTGGATATTGTCATCATGCATAATTTTCTTGGTTTCATTAACCATTTTCCATTCTTCTTTGGTATAATCCATATCCGTAAATACATCGATATGCGGAATCAGGTTAAATGCAATTTGGTAGGGAAACACATTGACCTCCGCAGTATCCCCATGCGCCAGCGCCTTGACTTGGGCAGCCAGTTCGTCAATAGCCTCTTTACCGGCACCGGACACAGCCTGGTAGGTTGAAACGACTACCCGCTTTATTTTCGCTGCATCATGGATAGGTTTTAGGGCAACTACCATTTGTATGGTGGAACAATTAGGATTAGCAATAATCCCTTTATGGTCTTTCACATCCTCCGGATTGACTTCAGGCACCACCAGCGGTACATCCGGTTCCATCCGGAAAGCGCTGGAATTGTCTATTACCACTGCGCCCTTGGCAGCAGCAGCACGGGCAAAATCCTTACTAGCGGATCCCCCGGCAAACAATGCAATCTGTACGCCTATAAAAGCCTCGGCGGTAGTATTTTCGACTGTATATTGCTTGCCGCGAAATTCAATTTTCTTGCCAGCAGAACGCTCGGTGGCCAGCAGTTTTAAATCATTGACCGGAAAATCACGCTCATCCAGGATTTTCAGCAGTTCTTGTCCAACCGCGCCAGTGGCGCCTACAATAGCTACATTATACTTTATCAAAAAAATCCCCCCAATTATTTATATATGTGTTGCTATGTATCCTGATAGTTTCACTAATGCACCATGGCTATGCCGGACGTTAGTATGTAATCAGAACGGGTTGTATCTGTTTGCCGCGTAATGCCTCGACAGTTGTGTCAACCAGTAAGTTGACCCTTGCTACCAGCGAATTGGCCTTAGTATTGGGATTATCCTGCCCAAAAGGCACCATGTAAACATATTTGGTGTTAATCAAAAGTCCGATGTTTTTGGCATTCATTCCCAAACCGTCATTTGTAGCAATAGACAGTACCGCCGGTAGCTGGTTCCTAAGATGTGCTTTAATAGCCATCAGAACAGGGGTGTCGGTAATCCCGCCGGCTAGTTTAGCCAGAGTATTGCCGGTGCACGGTGCCACCACAACCACATCAAACAACTTATTAGGCCCGATGGGTTCGGCACCAACAATTGTTTTAATCGGCACTTTGCCGGTAATATCCTGTAAAGCCCTTTTTAACTCCGCCGCCGATCCAAACCGGGTATCGTCATGATCCAGGGCTTCAGATATAATAGGTAATACGTCTGCCCCTTCCTTTACAAACAACCTAACCTGATCCAGAACTTCTTTAATAGTGCAGTGTGAACCTGTCATTGCAAACCCTACTTTAACATCTTTTAAGCGCACGTTTCCAAGCACCTCCGGCCTAAGACCTGTTAACGTCAGGATTTGTGGACGAAGTAAGTGCCATCTGTTCCCCGATGATGCGCGGGACTACCCGGGCCAATATCATGCCGGCCGTTTTGGGTGCTACTTTTCCCGGCAGACCTGGTGACAGTACTGCTTTAAGACCCAATTCGGCGGCGGCGGCAAAGTCTGTCCCCCCCGGCGCGGAAGCAAGGTCGTTAATATATGCTTCCGGTTTAGCTAGTTTAAGCAATTCTGCGGTCAGAACCAGGGCCGGGACAGTGTTAAAAATAATGTCCGCTTTTGGAATTACCGCCGGTAATTCCGCATAATTCAGCGGGATTAAACCCATCTCCTGTATCCTGGCCAAATCCGCCGGTTTTCTGGCAGCAACAAACGTCTCTGCCCCAATGCCCTTAAGCATCCTGGCCAGTGTAATACCGGTCCGCCCAAATCCGAGTACAAGGCACTTGCTGCCGTGAATGGTGATAGGCACTGCCTCCATGGCCATTTGAATGGCCCCTTCAGCAGAAGGAATGGCGTTCAAAATAGCTACCTCATCCATCTCCGCCATTTCGATGAGCTTAAGACCTTGCTGTGATACCAGTTCCTTCAATAGCGGTCGTGCCACACCTACCAGAACTGTTGTATCGGCCGAAAACCCAGTCATAACCTCCCGGTTCAGGATTAACGTTTTTCTGGCGTATTTGGCTTTAATCAGGCCCTGCTCATCAATACCAAACATGGGTAAAACAACAAACCGGGCACCGGTGATAGCTTCTTTAACCGTGTCAAAGCAGCTTACCCCCTCCATCCCGGTCAGGACAGGTATCCCTGCCGCTCTAATTCTTGCTCCTAACCTGCACAACTCAGGAATCACGATTAATTCCCGGTCATCACCGCCCAGTACGGCAATTACCACATCATCAAGTCGCCTTTGCATACCCGGACCTCCTTCATCGCCCAACTACTGTCAGTATATGAGACCCTAAAGGAGGTGGTGCTTGTCAAAGATAGGGATAATTTATTCAGTTAGCAGATTTTCTAACCCGTAGGCCACTCCCTTCAAATCAATAATTTTACGAATCGCTAAAATCACCCCGGGCATAAAGGACTCTCTGGTGAAAGAATCATGCCTGATGGTCAGAATTTGGCCCAAACCGCCAAAAATCACTTCCTGATGGGCCACCAGCCCCGGCAAACGTATGCTATGCAGTCGCATTCCGGCAAACTCGCCACCCCGGGCACCGGGGTATTTTTCATATTCATCCGGGTGCCCTTGCCTAAATGCTTCCCGCGATTCCGTAATGAGTTCAGCTGTTTTAACTGCCGTACCCGACGGAGCATCCAGCTTCCGGTCATGGTGTAATTCGATAATCTCTACATGAGGTAAATATCTGGCCGCCTGGGCGGCGAACTTCATCATCAGAATAGCCCCGACAGCAAAATTAGGCGCAACCAAAACCCCAACCCCGGCTTCCCTGGCTAAATTATCCACGACCTTAATCTCCTCTGCGTTTACACCGGTGGTGCCAACGACTACGTTAACCTTGTTCTCAATAGCCAGTTTCATGTTTTCCAGTACCGCCACCGGGGTGGTAAAATCCACCATAACATCCGGCGCTGTTTCCTGCAGCACTCTGGGCAGATTTTGGGCCACCGTCACACCACATGCTTCCACACCGGCCAGGATACCGATATCCATACCGTTATTGCTATGATCTAAAGCTCCTACCAATTGCAGGTCTTCTTCACCGAGTACAGCCTTTACCACTTCCCGGCCCATGCGGCCGCAAGCACCCACGACAACAACTTTTATCCCGGAAATATGAATCAACCCCTTTGCAAGTGCAAATTATCACTTTGTAGAACCAGGTGCAAATACCTTAAACTTTATTTTCTTACAAATATATAAATATGTCAAGGGTTGGAGGTTTTTTCGGAAGTGATTAAATATACAGCCAACATGGCCAGCAGGCCACCGATTATGGTTGTGCTTTCAGGCTTTTCACCGATTAGTACCCAACTAAAAATCAAAGCGCTTACCGGTACCAGAAATGTAAACGAACTGCCTTTATTGGCACCTAGTTTCGCTGCAGCAAAAAAATATGCCGTCGTGCCAAAAGTTGTAACAATTACAGATAAGAAAATAACATTCCACCAGAATTTACCATCAAAGGCTAGCACCCCTAAAATATCGTAAGGAAGGGCAATAAAAAAATCCATAATTGTCGAGAGCCCGTATAAATAAAAACTGACCAGCATTGGCGAAACCTTTTCCTGAGCTTTTTGCGCAGTTATAGTTAAAAGGGCCCAAAGCATTGCCGCCAGTAAAAAGAAGAGGTTGCCGCTCAAATATAGCTGGTCTATGTCAAATTTCCATATTTTCAGCATAATCAATCCGCCTAAAAAGCCAAGTATTAATCCTGATACTTCCCGGCTTTTAGGTTTATGCTTAAAAAATATTACCGTAAATAAAAATGTATAAACCGGTATTAGGGTAGTGACTAGTACCCCGCCGGCACCGGCCAAACCGGTTTGCAGACCCAAAAAAAATAATTTGTTATACGCTACCAATAATGCCGAAGAAATGATAATCAGTAATAAAGACCTTTGATCTAATCTGAATGAAGTTTTTATAACAATTATTACCGGGACAAATGAAATAAATGTAACCAGTAAGCGCCAGAAAACCAAAACTTCAGGATCAGTATACCCGGCAATCAATTTGGCTGATGTCCAACTCCCCCCCCACGAAAGCATGGCTAAAAACATAAGCATATAAAACACTTTTGAATTATTTTTATCAGACATTTATGTACTCCCATCATTTTTTGCATCTGGTGGCTCCGTCAGGCATTAATTGTTGGCTCCGTCAGGTATTAATTGATTTTTCGACGTAGTTTTATTCTATTCCTTCATATTTTTTGCCTTCAATCCTAAAATACCACCAACGCCAGGCTCATATAAATACGCTAACTACCCTTAATACCTGCATTCCCGAAATGTCTAACGAGGTAAATTGCTAAAAATGTAGATATACCAG
>CAZWUW010000112.1:0-7025 GCA_964636895.1 uncultured Eubacteriales bacterium | reverse complement strand
TGCCGCAATACATCAGCTTTATTTTTTTCCTGGGTCATAAAATAAATATGTTCAATCGTCTCCGGCAGTTGACTCTCCTGGGAAATATTCACCATTGCCGGATTATGCGAAATACTCATAGCCGCAGTTACCAGCTCCGGAGAAACGGTGGCCGATACCATAACCACCTGCCGGTCCCGCAAAGTGGTCTTAATGATAGCCTCCACATCTTCTTTAAAACCCATTTGCCACATCTTGTCAGCTTCATCAATCACTATGGTTTTAATGGTTTGCGCATTGATTTTCCGCTTGCGGATCAACTCCAACGTGCGTCCCGGTGTACCTGCCACCAACTGCGGTTTTTTCTTTAAACTGTCCAGCTGGCGGTCTATGTTTACACCGCCCAGCACCGGTATTGTTAATATCCCCCGGTCTCCCATAAGTTCATTGGCCAGTCTGGTTATTTGCATCACCAATTCTCTGGTCGGAGCTAAAATCAGGGCCTGCAGGGCCTTGCTCTCCACTGTTAACCTAGTCATCACCGGTAATAAATAAGCCAATGTCTTACCGGTCCCGGTGGGTGACCGGCCGATTACGTCTTTGCCCTCCAGGATCAACGGAATAGCCTCAGCCTGCACTTCTGTAGGCCGCACGATTTGACTCTCTTTTAACCTGCTTACCAAAAAATCGGGCATGCCCAGACTTTCAAAGCTGCTGTTTTCTGCCACCTTATCGCTCCCTGACAATATCATTTTTATTTTGTGCTATTGCCTCCGCCAATTCATGCAGATAAGCCCATCGCTCCAGCAATTCGTCCAACCGCTTTTCCAGGCCCTGCCGGACATCGAGCAACTCCTGCAGCACCACAAAATCACTGCCGGCTTCGTTTATCTTTGTGTTTACCTCTCGCAATTCCTGCTCAGCGGTGGCAATAATCTCATCAATCTGCTCATATTCCCTTTGTTCCTTGAACGAAAACTTCAGGGGTTTTTTCTTCTCCCCGGCAGCCTTTGACTTCTCCGCGCCAGCCTTGTGATCCCCCAACTTTTCGCCGGCCTTGTTCCCGTCGGCCTTGTTCCCGCCTGCCCTATCCCCATTATCCGGCCCCGCGGCCCCGCGGCCACCGGCTTGTTTTATATAATCCGAGTAATTACCCAGGTAATTTATAATCCGGCCATTACCAGTAAAAGCCAGTATCTTGTCTGTCACCCGGTCCAAAAAATACCGGTCATGGGAAACAGCCAATACCGCCCCGGGGAATTCGTCAAGATAGTCCTCAAGAATGGTCAGGGTCTGAATATCCAGGTCATTGGTGGGCTCGTCCAACAGTAACATATTGGGCGCACTCATCAATATTCGCAGCAGTTGCAGTCTTCTGCGCTCGCCGCCGGAAATCCTGGCTATTGGTGTCCACTGAATTTCGGGGGGAAACAGAAACCGTTGCAGCATCTGGGCCGCGCTGATTAGTCTGCCCTCTGCAGTGGTAAGAAATTCGGCCTGCTCCCTGATAAAATCGATAACCTTTAGACTCTCGTCCATTTCCCTGCTTTCCTGAGAAAAATAGCCTACCTTGACGGTTTGGCCGATATCCACTGTGCCGCAGTCGGGAACCGACCTGCCGGCAATAATGTTCAACAATGTGGATTTGCCGATGCCGTTGGGCCCGATTATCCCGACCCGGTCAGCTCTCATAAAATTGCAGCTAAAATCATCGATTAATTTGCTGCCGGCAAAGCTTTTACTAATATGTGCCAGGGAAACTACTTTTTTGCCCAGGCGGCCGGCCACCGCCGATATTTCAAGCCTGTCTGCATTTACCTGCGGTTTCTCCGCCTCCAGCTTTGCAAATCGGTCAATCCTAGCCTTTTGTTTGGTAGTCCTGGCCTTTGCCCCTCGTTTTATCCAGGCCAGCTCATTTCGCCAAAGGTTTAACCGTTTCTGCTCCGTGGCCTGCTCCTGTTCCTCCCGGAGCATTTTTTGCTCAAGGAATTTACTGTAATTGCCGGTGTAACCAAAAAGCCGGCCCCTGTCCAGCTCCAGAATGCGATTGACCACCCGGTCCAGGAAGTACCTGTCATGGGTAATCATCAGCAGCGCCCCCTTGCGCCTGTTTAAATACTGTTCCAGCCAGTCCACGGTCTCGTTGTCAATATGGTTTGTAGGTTCGTCAAGGATTAAAAGCTCCGCCGGATTGATCAATGCCCCGGCCAAGGCTATCCTTTTTCTCTGTCCGCCGGAAAGAGTGCCCATCTTGGCGTCAAAGTCATAAATCCCCAGCCTGGTCAGGATTGTTTTGGCTTCACTTTCCGCCTGCCAGATATCTGTGGCTGACGGGGTGCTGCCTCTGAAAACCTGCTGCAATACGGATGCCTGGTCATCAAAGACCGGATTTTGCGGCAGGTATTCCACCCGCACGGCATTACCGGCCACAACCCTGCCCTGGTCAGGCGTTTCAATGCCCGCCAGGACCTTGAGCATAGAAGATTTACCAGTGCCGTTAATACCGATAAGACCTATTTTATCCCCTTGTTCGATACCAAAGGTAATATCGCTAAACAGGTTTTTTACGCCATAGCTTTTGGTAATGTTTTCCACCGCTAATAAATTCATGGTCTTCCCGTCCCTCGTAGCCGCATCTTGTTCTATTATACAACAAGAAGACTAAATGCGTCCACCGGTGGAAGTATGCCTGCAGGGCGCAGCCCGCACCTGTAACCGACTGCAGCAATGCGGCATGTCAAGGAGAAATTTCAAAGATATCGCGCACAAAAACCAGCGCAATCCCCTGTTCCTCCAGCCACGGAATCATTTCCACGATTCCCCGCACCGTATTTTTGCCGGTCATCCCCACATGTCCAATGCCAATGGCACTGCCTTTATTAACCGCTTCCGCGGCCAGTTTACGCAGCTGCTTTTTGACATGGGCCACTGAATTAATTTCATCCAGAAAAACGTCCCGCTTAACTACCCGGATATCAAGTTCCCGGGCTATTTTAGGTATTACCGTTGCTTCTGTGGTTCTGCTGTCAAGGACGAGCAAGTTTTTTTCTTTGGCCACCGTCAGGACTTCGCGCATGATATCTTCCCGTTTGGTTACTTTTGAGCCCATGTGATTATTAATTCCGGTGACAAAAGGTACCTCTTCCAGGTCACTTAGCATTGTTTCCCGCACTTGCCGTTTGGACATGCCAGCTGTTATGGCGCCTGACCCCAGCCATTCCGGTTTACCGTACTCCGGTTCCATGGGAATATGCAAAAATACCTGATATCCTTTTTGATGAGCTTCCTGAGCAATTGCTTTGCTTAGTTCCCGGCCGGGCATAACAGCCAGCGTCAATGGCCGCTTAATGGCCATTAATTCCCGCCGGCCGGCCTCGCCTCCTGCCAAATCGTCAATAACCAGCGCTATTACCGCTTTTGGGTTTTGCGGTATCAGCACATTACTAATATCCATATGTCCGGCCAGAGTATCTAAACGATTGCCTTCAACTAAAATTTTCATCCCCCGGATAGCCCGGAGTTGGGTAACAGTTTCCACGACAGAACTAACAGCCAGATACTCGCTGTGACTTTCGGCCGGTGTGTTCAGAATTTCCTTGGAAAAATCCACCTCCACAATACCATTTTTTATTTTCAGGTGCCGGATTTGCGTTCCCGGATCAAAAACCGGCAATAAATCTTTATTTTCCGGCCCTTCCAGCAGTGCTTTAATAACTGTGGTCACCATCTCACCACTGCTTTCAGGAAAGCCAGCAACCTGTTTTGTAGTCAAAGGCTCCCAGCTTAGCCGGTCGCTGTTTTTTTCGGGATAATAGAGCTTAATAACGTCGTCTCCGGAGAAGCTGCTCCGAACAGTGTTTGCTGGCTCCCCGCTAAATTTATACCAGCCGCCGTTGGAAAAATACTCTTTCAGACCTGCCACAATACCCTGGGTTAGTTGCCGCTGATAAGCACCCTGTTTTAATAATGCCTTATCCCGGGGGTTGGTAATAAAGCCAAGCTCAACAATGACACCGGGATAGGACGTATTCTTCAGGAGAAAGTAACCGGCCGGTGTTGGGCTGTGTTTCTTCAGCCCGTTTTTTTCGGTAACCTTGTTTAAGTGAGTTTGTATGGCTGCAGCCAATGATTCGCTTTGCAGCACCTGCTTGTTGTAAAAGATTATGGAACCAGTAGTGGAAGGCTTGCGCCGGTTGGCGTTAATGTGGATGCTGAGAAAAATGTCCGGCTGCACTTTTTCTATCAGTGCTATCCGGGCATAGATGTCCCTTCTTTGACGGGAAGCGCTTTTGGTGTTTAACCGGTCCAGCGAAACATCTTTTTCACGAGTGAGAAAAACCTTAGCCCCCTGCCTGGTTAATTCCTGTTGGAGATTTTTGGCTACAACCAGGTTTACCTCTTTTTCCAAAAAATCATGACTGTTGGTGCCACCGTCTATCCCGCCGTGGCCCGGGTCAATGACAATTTTCTTGCCTTGAAGCGGATTGGCCATGACCTGGCTGATAACACCAATAGTACGTGACAAAAGCACCGGGGATAAGATTATCAGCAGCAACATTAACCCGGCGCTAAATTTTTTGTTAATAAAAATAAGCAGAGTCGGTTTTTTCAAAAAACCTCCTCCCATATTAGTGTTCATATATGAACTTATTGCAGAAAATCAATAAATATGTGCAATTACAAAATTTACTTGTTTCCCCGGTTGGTAACATAACCTTGCAAATTGCAGGAATATAAAAATTCTTGTCGAAATATTTAGCCATCATATAGGATTAGGGGGATATGACATGCAACGCAAAAAAACTCTGCTCATTTTCCTTGCCATATTCTTGGCAGTTGTTTCAGCCTTTTATATTTTTGGTAAGGAAAATCTAATAGAAATTCCCGGGGGAACCTTCAAAGAGTCTGCCAATGGAGATAAACAGATATTCAAAGTTAGTTTCGGCGAAGTGATTATCGGAGATGAAGGGCCGGCCGTGGGGTGGCATTATAATGAAACCATACCGGAAAGCCAAGATGTGCAGACACTCGTCCTGGCCTTCTGCTGTGTAAACGATGATGTAACCTTTAATGAAATAATACCGGCTTTTAAAAAACACTGGAAAACAAAAACCGGCAAAGATGTAAGATTCGTTACCGGCAATACGGAACCGGGCTTTGATTCCGTTACTACTACAATCAAGGGCAAACCTGTTCAGGTAGGCATTATAGCTACCGGTGTCGACCCGCTCACCAGAGGATTCAGCCATACCAAATGGAGACAAAGCACCAATAAAAGCGTTGCTTTCAGGTCCCCTACCGTATTGCTGGTGCGTAAAGGCAACCCCAAGAATATTAAAACCTTTGCCGACCTGGCTAAGCCCGGGGTTAAAATAATTCACGCCAACCCATATGCGGCCGGCGGTGGCTTATGGGTTGTCTACGGTATTTACGGTTCCGCCCTGAAAAATACCGAACTGAAAATAGGCCGGCAGGATAAAGATGCCGCTTATGAACTCCTCAAAAAGGTTGAACAGAATACCATTGTTGCGCCGGATACGGCCAGAGAGGCCGGCCAACTGTTTGCTAGTGGTTACGGCGATGTCCTTATCACCTCTGAAAACAAAGCCATCAAGCGGCTGAAGACTAATAAAAACATTGAAATGGTTATTCCCGCTCCAACGATTATGGCCGAATGGCTCGTTTATAAATTTGAAAAAAACGTTTCCCAGGAAGATCAGGCATTGGTAAATGAATTCATTGATTTCCTCTTCTCTGAACAAGTCCAGGAAGCATACGCCAAATACGCTTACCGACCTTCTGACCCCAATATCGTGGCAAAATACAAACATTTCGCCGATCTTAAGGATTATTTTACCATCGATTATCTTGGCAACCCGACTAAAGTCAAAATAGACATTATCATAAAAGAGTGGGAAAAAATCAACAGTGAATTGGGCGGGGTGCCGAAAACCTTGAAATTGCCGCCGGACACCCCGGAAAAACAAGAAAATTGACTTCGTCAACTTATTCTTCGATGTCAATTTTCTTGTTCAAAGGGGGCCAGCCCCCTATGACGTCGCTTCGCTCCTGTTACCCCCGAAGCATAGGGGGCATACCCCCTATAACCCCCCATGTTAAGGAAATTATCCACAGCTTGAAAAAAGCATAATTTCCTTAACATTGAAAAAGCCCTTACCCTGTTACTGCTCAGAATTAGTGTTTTCCAGTTTTACGGTCCAAGAGGTTTGATTATAAGGTTGATGCAGCCAGCGGGCAAAAAAATCTGTTTTTAACCCTGCAGAATCTGCCAGCGCTTTGTCCAGGCTTTTTTCATCTGCGATTTGGCCAAGGTTATTAGTATAGAGCCTGTTTAAGAATGCTATATATCTTTCATCCCCTAAAGCCTGCCTAAAGGTTAAAAACATATCCGCTGACCTGGAATACCACGAGTAATCAAATTCCCGGAAGTTTTTAAAGCCATAAAGCCCAACATCCATAGTTCTCCCGGGATAACCGGCATTTAATTTTTTGTGCTCTGCCCGGTATTGATTCCGTAGCGCCGCAGCCCGCTCCTTTGGAAAGGTCTGCTCCAAATACCACACCACACCATGCTCCACCAGCCCCTCATCCAGCCAGCCAGCAACAGTTTCATCCACTCCTACAGCGTTATACCACCAGGTATGGCCTACCTCATGAGTAATCCAGTGCTGAATTTTGTCATTCCGATACATATCTTTAGAGTAAATGGCAAGGTTCGGGTATTCCAGAGCATAATTAGTCTTATAACCGGTTTCGGCGATAGCCACCTCTGTATAAGGCAATTCACCGTAAATTCTGGTGAACAGCGGGTAGGTATTCCTGGCAATCTGCAGCACTTCTTCCATTTTAGCGGTTTCGGTAAGAGCAATGGAAACTGTGGTTTTGTCGTTAAGTTTAAACCGTTTAACAATATAATCCGGGCTGCCGACCAGGGCAAAATTGCGCACCTGCTCAACTTGCCAAACCGTTGTGCGGTAACTTTTGTCCGTTTTATTAGCGGCAGCTTTTTTTGCCCCCGAATCGGC
>CAZWUW010000111.1:0-7475 GCA_964636895.1 uncultured Eubacteriales bacterium | reverse complement strand
CCCATTTTGACCGGGACCTTTCATGCCAATTTCAAATATGCCTGCCCAAGTCTTTTTGTTAATGCGAAAACCGTGGCCCGGAACAAAGTCAGGCAGGTTAAGGTTACTCTCAGTTTTCATCACCCGCCACTTCCGCCGCAGGATAGCCGCCAGCATTTCTTTGGTGGTGGTCTTACCGGAAGTACCGGTAACCCCAATTACCGGAATTTTAAATTGTTCCCGGTAAAAAGCAACGAATTTCCAAAAAGCTTCCCAAACCTTCGGAACCGCAATAACAGTAACCTCCACACCATCAAAAGGCAATTTTTTCTTGTATTTTGAAATGACAAAAGCTGTTGCCCCGTTTTCCAGGGCCTTCAGCATGTTTCGATCACCGCCCGGACCACCTACGACATCAAAATAAAGATATCCCGGTTTAGTATAAGCCCATCTGGCCATTATCCCCGAAACCTCGTGCTCATCATTTCCCCGTACCAATGTGCCATCTAAGGCTTCACGTATAGTTTTAATTTTCATTGGCAGCATGTCCCACGCTTCCTTTCAAACCCGGCAATACCGGGCGCCTGGCATATCCGACATACAGGCACCCGCCTTGCACAAGAATTATATTTCAATTGTAGCGTCCGGCTGATTGCAGGCATCGGTTTTATTTGCTTCTTCTGCAATTAAACCCGCCCAGTTCATTCCACCGGTGGCAAATATCAACAAAACAAGTACCAGGAATAACGAAAAAGCAATATTAGGGCTATACATCTGCGGACTAATGGCCTGAGTCGTGCTGCCGGCGGCGGTCTTGATATCTGCCGGCAGCATTATCCGGCTCATGGTGGTAATGACCTCCCGGCCTGAATTACTGGATAACAGCTTCATCATGCCTGTAAACATATCGGCATAGTCTTTGGCCTTTGACCCCAGATAAGGTTTCACACCGTTTATCAGGGGCATTAGATTTGGATCAATCGGTAAACTATTCATACTCAGTCCTCCCGGATTTTAGTAATAGCGACAGTCATAATTCTCTAGTACTACATAATATGAGATTGTAAGGGTTTGGTGTCAAAAAAGAAAAAACTCCCCGTTGGGAGTTTAACTCGATTTATCCTTCTGCACCTCCCCGACTTTCTCCCGGGGTGCGCCTTCAGTTTTAGCAGTTCCAACCTTAGCAACGGACTGCTCGCCTTTGGCGGCACCGGACTGCGAGTTTAGCAAACTCATCAGGGTCAATAGCATTTGCGGGTTTATTTTTTTGTTACCACCAACCATGTTTAATAAAGCACCAAGGTCAGAGCCGGACTGATTCTGACCGCCCAAAAGCCCCAGCAACGCATCTTTGATGGCCGGCCCTTCCGGCGACTTGGCAGCTTTACCGGCCAGAGAGCTTAAATTGGCCAGGGCGGATATATCCTTAATCCCCGTGTCTGCTGTGCCGCGCATTAAATCCAATATGCCAAGCAAGCTATAAAGACTAAGCATTCCCATTAATTGAACAGGCGTAAGTTTTGTATCCGTCTGCCGGTCCAGCATAGTAATAAATTTATCCAGCATGGAATGCTCTCCGATGCCAAAAATGTTGTTATCGTCCCCCATACCAGTCCTCCTTCATAAATTCCGGCTGCTTAAAACAGGCCGGTTAAATTCGATAAATTAAAACCACCCGTTGCTTTCATCATTTCACTTTTAGCCAGTTCCCGCGACTTGTTTAGAGCATCATTTACCGCTGTGTGGATTATCTTTTGCAATGCCCTGGTATTGGCCGGGTGTACAAACCCTGAATCAAGATAAACATCCGTTATTTCCTGCTGGCCATTAGCAGTAACTTTTATTGACCCGCCCTCAGCAGTGGCCTCAACTGTCAGCTGTTTCAATTGTTCCTGCACCCGCGCCATATCAGCCTGAAGTTTTTGGGCCTGTAACAAAAGTTTACCTAACTGACCCTCAACCAAATCAATCGTCCTCCTTTTGTTTTTTTGTGCCGTCCATATCATTACAATATATTCAGTCCTTGTAGAATAGTTACATATTTTTTCATGCTAATGCCTAAACTACAAACGGCAGTAAATGTATTATCGAGGAGGTGAAACCAGTATGCCTGAAATTAAATGCGTTGTTGAAGAATGTGCTTTCCAGAATAACATGCTTTGTCATGCCGATAACATTGAAGTCCGGTCCAGTGGCGACCAGCAGGTCAAAACCAGTGACGGTACGGCTTGTGAGACTTTTAAACCACAGTAAAAAAAAGAAGAGTGGATGGTGAACCGTAGTACTATTACTACGTCTTCACTCTTCACTCTTCACTCTTCACTCTTATCATTGCTTCAACTCGGGCAGACATAACCCGCCATAAGGCATTACCCAGATGCCGGCACCGGCACCGTGCCTGGCCAGAACAGTATTTACCGCTTCCTGCAAAGTCCCCACAGGATGATAAAACAGCTTGCGCACAGCCAGCTCCGACATTTCGGAAACCAAAAAAACGTCGTTTTTTCCAATCGCCTTTAAGACCGTTTTGGCTTTATGCCCCCCCAGCACAAACCTTTGCCGCAGCCGGTTATGGAGGTCCGACGGAGTATCCGCCTCCTCCAGCCAGCGGGCAAAAACTTCGTCACCGTATCCTTCCGGGCATTGTGCGGCAACAATTATGGAACCGCCAGGCCGGCAAATGTCCAGGGCATTAAGTAAAGCTTTTTGCGTTTGATAGACACTGGCATCTTTGGGCCGGCCGCCCGGTGAAACTACTACAATATCTGCCGGTTTTTCCACTCGCAGCCGATACAACCGTTCTACCTGGCGGCAGCCCTGGCGGTGCGCAGCCAGCAAATCCCCGGCATAGGCGCCAATTATATTACCTGTCTGATCAGTCACAACATTAAAAAGAAACTCCACGCCAACTATCCGGGCAAATTCCTCCATATCTTCCCGCACCGGGTTTCCAGTTAACCGGCCCGGACCAACTCCGGGCAGTTCCGACATAGCATGATTATGGGTAATCGCTTCCCTGCCCGCCACCCCCGGCATGATTGCTTTTGCCCCGCCGGAAAAGCCACTTAACCGGTGGAACTCAATATTACCCGTACAGATCGTCAGCTCCGCATCCCGCACTGCCCGGCAAATCTCTACCGGCGTACCGCGGCGGGTGCAGCCCAGGCGGACGAATTCCGTATCCGTACTGTTGATACACTTTAGCCGGCCATATAAAGCGGCGCCGAGCAGTTCCCGCTTTTCCACCGCTGCTACCTGTCGGTGGTTCCCCAAGCCGATGATAACCGTTACTTTATCGTTATCAATACCACCGGCCGCCAAATCCGCCAGAATATGCGGCAATACCCGAGCTGTCGGCATCAAACGGGTAACGTCACTGATAACAATTACCGCGTCTTTCCGCCCCCGGGCCAGCTCCGGCAAAATAGCGGTGCCTTCAGGACAGTCAAGTGCTGCCCTGATTAACACCGCTTCATTGGAATCGCACCCGGCGGTATGGGGTCTGATTACCCCCAGCAAATTTGCGGCCGGTATTTCGGCCTCAAGGTATGTACTGCCATACGGCAACCTAAGCACCGGCATAATAATCACATTTCCTTCAAGAAAATAGCTGCTTTGATTATATTATTTGTCAAGGCCGGGCCATTTAACACACTATTTTATCTTTATCCGATGCCAGCTTTTCCAATATATCCAAAAACACCTTCCTTGTTTAAAACCTCCCGGTCAATCTCGATTTTCCCAATGTCATGCAGATAAGCGCCTACCCGGATGACTCTCAGTTCAGGTTCCATTAGCCCCATAGCTCTGCCAACAGCCACCGCATAATGCACCACACGTTCGGAGTGGCCAAAAGTATATTTGTCTTTGGAGTTAATAACTGAAATCAGGGTCTTAATAGTATTTATAAGGTCATATTCCGATTTATCCAGACCGGCTTTTAATTCATCCAACACCGAATAATAAAGCACAACCTTGTTTTTACTAATGTACTTAGTCTTATATAAAGCATCATCCGCCATTTTAATCAGGTCATCTTTTTTATAGGCGTTAGCCGGGAAGGAAGCAATGCCCATAGAAATCGTGAGTTTACCGGCAGGCTACTCTTCCCTGCCGGTAAAAGGAAACGCTGCTACCGTCTGCCGGATACGCTCTGCTACTTCCACAGCCTCTTCCGGAGCAGTATCCACCAAAATCGCTGCAAACTCTTCACCACCATAGCGGGCGACAATATCCACGCCACGAATGTTTTTTTTGCATTATCCGGCCAATTTGCTGCAGCACCTTATCGACCGCCGGATGACCGTGACTGTCATTATAATGCTTAAAATAATCAATATCTATAATGACCAGCGATAAAGGTTGTTTCATCCACTCAGCCCGCTGCATTTCTTCCTCCAGCCTTTGCTGAAAATACCTGTGATTATATAAACCGGTCAAACCGTCAATGGTAGCCAGGTACTCCGCTTCCGCCAGACGCTCCTTGATTCTGTCAGCCATATAATTTATGGCCGCCCCCAGTTCACCAAACTCATCCCGGGTAAAAACTTCAATACTGCGGCTAAAATCACCGTTAGTAATGGCCCTGGTAGCCGCCAGCAAATGGGCCACCGGCCGCAGCAATACTTTAGCCAGTACATAACTGGCCAACAATATCAGCGCCCCGGCCAACAATGTAACCCCCAAAACGTCTCTGGCCAGATCCCTGTTTATTGCCATTAGGTCATTGTTCGGTACCATAACCGAGATGATTCCGCCATCGCCAATCTCCTGCCAGGTGTTGATATATGCCACATTATTCTTATCCGACAGCATATAAAAAAATTTTTTTTTGCCCGATAGCCTGTGTCAACTCTGCCATTAAATCCTTTTGACTCTTCAGGTCCAAAGTAGAAGTAACCGGTTTACCCTCCTTAAAAACGGTAATTTCCACGCCTTCCCGGTTCTTGATGACGGCAAAATCCTGGTCAGTGATATGCCGGTCAACAATCAATACCCCGGCCGGTATTTTATCACCTGTTTTATGCGGGTCATAATGCACCGGCGTTACAGCATATATATCCATCCCCGTATCGGTAACTTCCAGATTCGTTGTCGTCACCCCGCCAATGCCAAAGGCACAAATTTCTCTTCTGGCGGGCGGCTTGCAGAATTAGACAACTGTATTAATAATTGACCGTTTTTGTCATAGAGCGCAACTTTTTGCTGGCGGGCATAATATTTGACCGGTATCAGCAACTCGTACAATACTGTTTTATTCGCATCATTGATAGCTGACTTAAGTTCACCGGAGTCAGCCAACAACCTGGTATAAACCTCCACATTTTGAACTTCCTTCTGAAAATCGCGCAAAGTATTCTGCATCACACTGTTGGCCCGTCGCTGCTCCATTTCTGCTATACCGTTATTAATCCGGACGGTGGCAAAATATGAAAGCGCCCCAATAATTGTTATGGCAACAACAAAAAAGGGGATCATAATTTTAGTACTGATGCTGACATTTATTTTCTTATCTAAAAAATTAATCAGCCTTTTTAATTGCCATTTGAATTTCGAGCTCATAAGGCTTCACCTCAATAAGGCTTTTAACAGGCATCATATTTTTAGATTACACCGGCAAACAGCATTCCGACCGGTTGATTTGGCCGTATACAAAGCCTTGTCCGCAAGCTCAAACAAGACTATGCCACTGCCAGCATCAGAGGGGTATGTAGCAATGCCTGTGCTGACTGTAATCTGTATATCAATATAATCGTCCAGCACCGGATCATGGTAGGGGAAAATCGCTTCCATCAACTGCTGCCGCAGGCGTTCCAACAAAGCAAAGGCATTTTCACCCGATGTTTCAGGCAGCAGCAACACAAACTCCTCCCCGCCCAGCCGGGCCAAAAAATCACTCTTGCGGAGGCGGTAGTGCATAAACCTGACCAACTGCACCAGCACAAAATCCCCGACTTGATGTCCGTATGTGTCATTTGTCTTTTTAAAAAAATCAATATCCATAATAGCAATGGAAAAAGGCCGGTTGTTACGTCCTGACCGGTTAATCTCTTCTTCCAGCCGTTCATTAAAATATCTGCGATTATAGCACCCGGTAAGGTCATCACGCATAGACAAATCGTGAAATACCTGCATACGTTGTAAAATAACTTCAATCCTGACAGCTATTTCCTCCAGCGCAAATGGTTTGGTAATATAATCATCGCCACCGGACTGCAGACCGGCAATTTTGTCATGCAACTCATCTTTGGCCGTTACAAAAACAATGGGAATATAACGCAGCCGCGGCTCCTGCCTAATCCATCGGCATAACTGATAACCGTCTTCCCCTGGGAGAATAATATCCAGGATAATTAAATCGGGAGTAGTCTGAAAAAGGATGTTTTTAGCACCGACAGCATCTTTGCAAATCATAACGGAATAACCCCTGATTTCCAGAAAACCGGCCACCCGGTGCAAGGTTAAAGGGTTATCATCAACTATTAAGATCTGTTTTCTACTGGACCGGCAGTCGTCACCGATTTCGCCCATAACTAACTCCCCCTACCCAAGTAATTCGCGCCCCCAGATAAATTTCCTGCCAAATTATAGCTCTTTTGTCGAAATCACTACCGAGCCCTTAATAAACAACCCTTTTATCCTCTACACGCCTGGTTATTCTTTCCCGGTCAAAATAATTCAACAGCGGCAAGGCATACTTACGGGAAGTCTTCAGCAAATCCCGGGCCTCCGCCAGGGTAATTTCCCCATTTTCCTGCAAAAAACCGGTAATTAATGCTTTTCCTCGGGCCAGAATTTCCTTATGCAGATAAATGTTTTCTTCCAGTTTAGCCAGCCTGTTTTGAACCAACAGATAGTTTAGCAATTCTGCTGCCTCAGAAGGGTTCAATTGATAATGTCGGGCCATTTCCAACCATTCCGGGGGTTGAAACTCGCCTGCAAGGTAGTCCCGGAGAATTGCCTCGGCATTTTCCTTAAGCTTACCGGTAAGTTCGGGCGTGAATGCATATAAAGCCACATTTTCACCCACTACCCTGATTTCCCGGTCTGCTTCCAACACCTTAAGCAGATAATTAAAAAGTTTGGCCGGCATGCCGGCAAAACTTTTTGAGCGCATCTCCTCTTTGGCCCACCCCGGGCGCATTGGGTATTTTTCATGGAAGCTGCGCAGAAAAACCTGAGTTTCCCTGATCCAACGCCGATATAAATCACTGTCGGCATAAAACTCCTTGCCATCCGCCGGAACTTTTTGTGCCTCTCCCCGCGCTGTCAAAATTTGCAAGGCGGCCGTTGCCTCACCGGCATTGTAACCGGTGGCTTTGGCAATTTCATCAGTACTGACAAGGGTGCCGGTAACTCGCAGATACTGAGCAATGACCTCGTCGGCTGTACCTTTTTCTTTGGTGGCCAGCGCTGCCACAACATCTGACCGGAAGCGCTTATGTTTCTCAGGCAGCGGGTCAATGACCGCGCCCCCGCCAATTGTGCGCATTGGA
>CAZWUW010000110.1:0-7517 GCA_964636895.1 uncultured Eubacteriales bacterium | reverse complement strand
ATGGTTCAAGTAAAGCCTTGTACCATCTAACTCGGCGAATGCCGAGAGTCTATTTAAGTTCAAGGAGGACCTTATTAATTACATCGGATGAGAATCCCCGGCGTTGCAAAAATGGATATATTTTCTGTGGATCAATATTACCCTTGGCTTTTTTACGCTGCACTATCTTCATAGCCATGTTGTATTCCATTTCTGGGGTGAGACGGTTCAAAGCCGTTTCAATAACCATTTTTTCAATACCTTTGCTGTACAGTTCCTGAAACAGCCGGCGCTTACCCATTGGTTTCAACTGACAGCGGCTGCGAACCCATAGTTGGGCGAAACCGGCATCATCTATATAACCATATTCTTTTAAGAGTACGGTTGTATTATCAATGATGTCCTGAGCAAATCCTTTTTGCTTCATTTTAAGAGCAATTTCTTTTTCTGTCCGGGGGCGCAGGGCCAGCAACCGGTAAACATATTCCCTAGCCCTAGCATAATCCGTATCCATTGCTTATTTAACCTCTTCGCTAACATTGTTTTCAACCGAAGATGGATTAGGCACACCGACATTAAGCGCCTGGCGAATCTTCTGATCAATTTCTTTGGTGATTTCAGGATGCTCGCGCAGGTATTCTTTAACATTTTCCCGTCCTTGACCAAGACGTTCTCCGTTATATGAATACCAGGCACCACTCTTTTCAATAATGTCCATATCGGCACCAATATCAATGATGGTCCCCTCCCGAGAAATCCCCTCACCGTACATGATGTCAAAATCCGCATGTTTAAAAGGGGGTGCCACTTTATTTTTGACCACTTTTACTCTGGTCCGGTTACCGACAACATCTGTACCCTGTTTAAGGGTTTCCACTTTACGGACTTCCAGGCGAACAGAGGCATAAAACTTGAGCGCCCGGCCACCCGGGGTAATCTCAGGATTGCCAAACATGACCCCGACTTTTTCTCTTATCTGGTTAATAAAAATCGCTGTAGTTCTTGATTTACTAATGGCTCCGGTTAATTTCCGCAAAGCCTGGGACATTAATCTGGCCTGCAGTCCTACATGGGCATCACCCATTTCCCCTTCTATCTCAGCCCGGGGCACCAGGGCTGCCACAGAATCAACAACAATCACATCCACCGCCCCACTCCGCACCAATGCTTCGGCAATTTCCAGAGCCTGCTCCCCGGTATCGGGCTGCGAAACCAACAAATTATCAATATCCACGCCCAAATTGCGGGCATAAAGAGAGTCTAGAGCATGTTCGGCATCAACAAACGCGGCCGTACCGCCCATTTTCTGCGCCTCGGCAATAATATGTAGTGCCACGGTGGTTTTGCCCGACGACTCCGGACCATAGACCTCAATCACCCTTCCCCTAGGCACACCACCGATGCCGAGTGCCACGTCCAGGGTCAATGCCCCGGTGGGAATTACTTCTACATGCATTTTGGCTGAAGCCTCACCCAGTTTCATAATAGACCCTTTGCCAAACTGCTTTTCAATCTGGTGTAAGGCCATCTCCAGTGCTTTTTGTTTATCCGACATGCAAACCCTCCTCAAACATTTGTTCGGTATATGTTTTTATTATACTCCCGGCCTTTCATAATGTCAAATGTATTTTTCCATATATTAGCGATTTTTTCGCTTGGCTGGTTCTACATGCACGCGCTTACCTTTAATCATATTCTTATCCAGGGAGTACATTACCCGCTCCGCAGCTTCCCTGGGTACTTCAACAAACGTAAAGCGGTCAAAAATCCTGATAGCACCGATAATTTTACCCGGGATACCAGCTTCTTCAGCAATGGTCTTCACAATGTCCTGCGGACGCATTTCGTCCTCTCGCCCAATATTCATAAATAACCGTACCATCCCAGGTTCGGCACCGGTATCACCAAATTCCGTTTCATTGCGTTCTTCCCGCTCTTCACCCGGCACCTCCAGGTCAAGAGCAATTTTCAAAGCGGCGGCAGCGATATCCATGGTATCATATTCATCGGCCAGATTTTCCACAATACTATAATAGTGGCCTAATTGACCGCCGGTAATAATTTTCACTAACCGTTCTGAGATCTGTTCCTTTTGATGTTCAAAGATGTCTGCCAATGTTGGCAGTTTTTGCCGCCTGATACGGGTATTGACCATTTTTTCTATCAGCCGCAGTTGGCGGTATTCCCGAGGAACCACTAAAGATATAGCTATCCCGGTTTTGCCGGCCCGACCGGTCCGACCAATGCGATGCACATATGACTCGGGATCCTGGGGAATATCATAATTGATAACATGACTGACGTTTTCAATGTCCAATCCGCGGGCCGCCACATCAGTAGCCACCAGTATCTCCACCGCACCTTCCCGGAACTTCTTCATCACCCGGTTCCGCTGAGTTTGAGTAAGATCCCCGTGCAATCCTTCCGCCTGGTAGCCACGAGCCTCCAGACTGGCCACCAATTCATCCACACCCCGTTTAGTGCGGCAAAAAATTATAGCCAGACTGACATCCGATGTATCCATCACCCGGCACAGACTATCTAATTTACCGTGTTCTCGAACCTCATAATAAACCTGTTCAATTAACGGTACAGTCAATTCATCACGGCTAACAGTCAATATCCGTGGAGCTTTTAGATATTTCCCGGATAGCCGCCTGATTTCATCAGGCATAGTAGCAGAAAAGAGCAGGGTCTGACGTTCATCCGGGGTAGATTTTAAAATCAACTCAATATCGTCAATAAAACCCATATCCAGCATCTCGTCAGCCTCATCCAGAACCACCATCTGCAGGTTGTCCAGCCGCAAAGTATTCCGGCGCAAATGATCCAGCAGCCGGCCCGGCGTACCGACAACAATATGCACTCCCCGTTTCAGAGCCATAATTTGCCGGTCAATAGCTTGACCGCCATAAATTGCCAGCGTACGCACCTCTTTATATTTACCAATTTTAGTAATTTCTTCAGCCACCTGAATGGCCAATTCCCTGGTCGGGGTCAAGATTAACGCTTGGGTAGACCGGAACCGGGGATTCAGCTTTTCCAAAATCGGAATACCAAAAGCCGCTGTTTTACCCGTCCCCGTCTGGGCCTGACCAATGACATCCAGTCCCTCCATTAACAACGGGATGGCCTCTGCCTGAATCGGTGACGGCTCCTCAAAGCCCATATCACTAATGGCATTTAAAATCTTTCTGCTTAAACTGAGATTGCCAAATTGTTTTGTTTCCTGCATAATATCTCCTTTCTGAAATGTAAAATTATTGTCCTGTGGATTCTAAATAACCGCCGGAGTTACCGCGATACAACTCGGAAAAAACCCGCCGTTCCAAACTGAACCCGCTCTGCAGGTTGGACACTTTGATTGTATCCGCTGAAACCGGCCTGTATCTATCGCCATCTCGCCGAAAATGCAGCAGCACAACCGAAAACGGAATCTCCTTTTTTGTTTCCAAACCGCCAAATCCGGCGGCACCGGTAGTCCCGGCGTTAATTAACACAGTTTTATCTATCACATCTATTTTGTACCGGTGATTATGACCGTGTAATACAACTTGCGCTTTACCTATAAGCTCTCGGGCCAGCCGGTTGTTGTGCACCGCTACTACCACCGGCTTACGGGGAGCCTTGGCGATAATTTCGGTCAGTTTCCCGGCATATTTCTTAAGCAACTGTTCATCCGGTGTTTTGACATCGTTGGCATAACCCGCCGGGTCGGCGATACCAGCAATATCGAGGCCTTTAACCTGTATTGTGCTACCGGCCAGTACTTTTACATTGGGCATCTGCTGCAAGTCTCGGATAGCAGCTGCAGTCTCGTGATTACCGGGGGTTATAATGTATGGTACGTCAATTTTCCTAATTCTCTCCATAGCAGCTAACTCAATAGAAGTACCAAAATCAGATAAATCACCGGTATCAATAACCATATCCACACCGAAGGTTCTCGTCACTTGTTCAATAAAATCAAAAGCCGCCGGGTTATTATGGATATCGGATACATGCAATACTTTAAGATCACCTTCGCCGGCCGGCCCAATAGTTTCCAGAGTATCCATGCGTTCAAACAACCCATAAAGATTGTCTGTGACCACCCGCAACTGTTCCCCCCATGTATCCACTGTATCCAGACTCTGCTGAACCAGGCCAATCATCCACGGGGCAGCCTTTAACATGCCTTCATACTGCGGGTTTTGAAATCTTTTTAGATCATATGTGTAATAAGTATTGGTCAAAAGCACTGCCACCGTAAGCAAACCTATGAGACTGCCGGTAATATAATCCCGAAGCTGCCGGCGCTGTAAAATCAGTACCCCGACAAGACCGCCCAGAAAACCTAAAACAAGGGCCTTAAATACGAATTTTTTAATAACGCTGGAAAATTCCAGCCTAGCCAGGTCCAGAAGTTCTTGTTGCGCAGGAGTTTCTGCCAGGGTCTTTTTTAAACCGGGCAAATCAATGTTTTGCAGCGCTACCCGGACAGCCAGCGGCCCCCTATGGGTCTGGGCTTTGATTTCCCCAACGGGCGGGATTGTAAGCCGTGTATAGCCACTGCCTGATATACCGGCAGAGAATTCTACCTCTAAAGCATTTAGGTGAAAAGTCACCCGGCCAAAAAGGTTCAGTAACATTATTGCACCGGCAATTGCAAATACAGGGAGCAACAGGTACCACAACTTCTTCTTCATCTGTTATTTCCCCTTTTTTATTATCCCAGCAAGTGCAGACGAACCATATTCAAAGCCGCGTTAGCCGTCTGCTGCCGAACTGTGGCGCGGTCCCCGGCAAATAAAAACTCTCTGACATCTATCAAATCGTTCGCCGCCAAACCAATATACACCAGCCCCACAGGTTTTTCTGCAGTTCCGCCGCCCGGCCCGGCTATACCGGTTACAGCGAGAGCCAGATCCGTTCCGCCCACCCTGCGCACCCCCGCAACCATCTCCCCGGCAATTTCGGCGCTCACGGCACCATGCTTATCAAGGCTGGCTCTGTTGACACCGAGTAACTTCACTTTGGCTTCATTACTGTAAGATACTACCCCATACATCAGATAAGCCGAACTACCTGGCAAATCAGTCAGCATTTTGGCAATCAGGCCACCGGTACAGGACTCAGCCAAGGAAATGGTTAGCCCCCGGTGCAGCAGCATTTTGCCGGCAATATTTTCCATAGTATCAGCATTAGTACCAAAAATAAATTTCCCTAACCGCCGTCGGATTTCATCCTCCAAGGGCCTGATTATTCGGTCAGCCTGTTCGGCATTAGCCGCTTTGGTCGTAATCCGGACATGCACTTCGCCCAAAGATGCCAAAAAGGCAATAGTTGGGTTATCCTGAGCGCAGACCAGGTCAATAATTTTCTCCTCCACCGCCGATTCCCCGATGCCCCAGATTTTTAGTACTCGTGAGACAATGACAGCAGAACTTCCGGAAACTTTTTGGCGCAGGTAAGGCACCAACTGGTTTAAAAACATTGGCTGCATTTCCACCGGCGGCCCCGGCAGCAGAATAATGATTTTATCGTCCCTTTCGATCAGCACGCCCGGTGCAGTACCCTGCCCGTTAGGGATAACCCGGGACCCCGCCGGCATCATTGCCTGTTTTTTATTGGCGGGCGGCATAGTCTTACCCCGGCAGTTAAAAAAGCTCTGGATCTCTTCTAATACCGGCTCATCCAAACGCAACGACAAACCCAATGCCTCAGCCACAGTCTCTTTAGTCAAATCATCCGTGGTCGGTCCCAGCCCACCGGTTATAATAATTAAGTCTGCCCGATGCATAGCTGACTGCAAGACTTCCGTCAACCGGGCGGAGTTATCCCCTACCGTGGTTTGGTAAAATAAATCCAGTCCCAAAGCAGAAAGCTCTTGAGCCAGAAAGCGGGCGTTAGTATTCAAAATTTGGCCCAGCAGCAGCTCAGTACCGGTAAAAATAAGTTCTGTGCGCATTTTCCCAGCTTCCTTCAATATTGCATATTACTACATCCTACATTATACATCATAAATCAAGAATTCTCCATGCTATAAAATTGTAAGCCGGCAGAAAAATAAAACCACAGCGGGCACAGAGAATTAGTATATAAATAATGATTTCTCAGTGCTCTCTGTGGTTTATAAGAAAATATATTTCTCTAATGCAGTTTAGCGGCCTCTTCAACCCCAAAAACCAACTGCCTGAATTCTTCACCGCTCATTAGCTCATTATCTAGGAGTATAACTACTACTTTCTCAATCTGTCCGGCATAACTCTGCAGACTGTCCCTGACCCGAGCTTCCTGAGCCTGAAGAATTTCTGAAATCATGTCATGCATTTTATCCCGGGAAATGCTCTCTTCATCAATAACCCCCAACGGTGACATGCCGGCAGTAACAATCTTCCGGGCCAGGCGTACAGCCTGTTCAAAATCATTGGCCGCGCCGGTGCTCCGACTGGCCAGGATCAGTTCCTCCGCAAGCGCGCCGGCCAACATGATGCAAATCTGGTTTTCCAGATAATCTTTGGTGTAAAGATAAGTGTCGTCCTCCGAGGTTTGCCGCACATAACCCAGCGCATTGCCCCGAGGGCTGATAGTTAAAGTGGAAACCGACTCCGGCCGCATCATCTCACTAATCAGCGCATGCCCAGTCTCATGAATAGCTACCCGGCGAAGTTCTTCGGTATTAGGCTGCCTATCCAGCTTCTCACCCATCATCACTTTGTCTATAGCTTCTTTAAAGTGTTTGCGGGTAATTTGCTCACTATTTTCCCGGAAGGCGTAAATAGCTGCTTCATTAGCCAGACTTTCCAGATGCGCACCGGAAAAACCAAAAGTCTCTTTGGCAATCTCAACTAAACTAACGTCTTCAGCCAGGGGCTTGTTCCGGGTATGAATCCGTAAAACTGCTTCCCTTCCGTCTTTGCTCGGCAGATCGACTTTTACCTGCCGGTCAAACCTGCCGGGCCGCATTAAAGCAGGATCCAGCATGTCAGCCCGGTTAGTAGCCGCAACAAGTAATACTTTTACGGATTCATCGGTTTTCATCCCGTCCATTTCCACCAACAATTGGTTTAAGGTCTGATCATATTCCATGTGCCCGGAATGCTGGCCCCGCCTGCCACCCAGCACATCAATTTCATCAATAAAAACAATTGCATTGGACTTGTTTTGCTTAACCGCCGTTTCCCGGGCGGTTTTAAACAGCCGGCGCACCCGCTGAGCTCCGACACCGGCATACATCTCAATAAACTCGGATCCGCTGGTGGCCATAAAAACGGCTTCCGTATAAGTTGCCGCTGCTTTGGCCAGCAATGTTTTACCCGTACCGGGCGGTCCGGTAAGCAAAATACCCTTTAATGCCCTGATACCGAGTTTTTTCAACTGCTCATAATTCTTTATGAAATCCAATGCTTCTTTTAATTCTTTAATAGCTGAATCCTGACCGCCTATATCATCAAAAACCACATCATATTTTTGTTTAGAAACATCCTGTACGCCAACTGGTTTAACCAAACCTTTGTTTTCCGCCACGTATTACAGGCCAACGCCAAAACCCAGCA
>CAZWUW010000109.1:0-7603 GCA_964636895.1 uncultured Eubacteriales bacterium | reverse complement strand
AGGATCGTAATGGCAATCTTGCCCATCCACATTTAACCAGCTGGGGCGCTACAACGCGTTTAATTGGTGCAGTGGTTATGGTGCATGGCGATGCAAAAGGGCTCATTTTGCCTCCAAAGATTGCTCCAATTCAAGTGGTGATTATCCCTATTTATAAAAAGGGGCTTGAGGATGTGGTAAATAAAGCGCTTGAGCGTATTAAAACTGCATTGGAAGCAAAAAATATTCGCATTCATGTTGATGCTGATGATCACAAAACTCCCGGCGCTAAATTCTATCACTGGGAACTCAAAGGCGTTCCGCTTCGCTTAGAAGTTGGTCCGCGAGACGTTGAGCAAGATCAAGTAGTGGTCACGAGTCGCTTAGAAGCAGGCAAAATTGTTGTTGGCATGAATAATTTAGATACTGAAATTGCTGCATTGCTTGATACCATGCAAAGCAAGATGTTTGCAAAAGCAGTAGAAAAAAGAAAATCTTTATGGCACAAAGCTGAAAAGCTTACTCAATTTGGGCCAGAGTTAGAAGCAAATAATGGTATCTATCAAACGGGATGGTGCCAAATGCGCGAATGCGAAGATAAGCTGCGCGAATATAAAGCAACCACGCGCTGCTTATTGGAAAATGTGAATACATTCAAAATGTGCTTTAATTGCAACATGCCAAGCAAGGGCGATGTGATTGTGGCTAAAGCATATTAAATTATTTAGATATCAATAAAAAAGCCTCGCATTTCTGCGAGGCTTTTTTATAACTATTTATTTTTTTCAGTTTCTATTGGTTGTATTTCTCTACCATCCCAATATTTTTCCCCATAATCAAAAAATAATTAACTCTCCAGCAGCTGCCCTTCTTTGTTATAGTATTTACGGCCCCAGGCCAGGGCTACATTAACCAGGCCAATCATTACCGGCACTTCAATCAGCGGACCGATTACCGCTGCGAAGGCCTGCCCGGATTCAATCCCGAATACCGCTACAGCCACCGCAATCGCCAGCTCAAAGTTATTACCGGCCGCAGTAAAAGAAAGACTGGTGGTCTGCGGGTAGTTAACACCGGCCTTGCGGCTGAGGAAAAATGAAACCGCAAACATAACCACAAAATAGATAATCAGCGGGATGGAAATACGAATTACATCCATAGGCAGCTTTATAATATAATTCCCTTTGTATGAAAACATTACTACAATAGTAAATAAAAGTGCCAGCAAAGCCAACGGACTAATCTTCGGCACAAAAGTTTTTTCGTACCACTCTTTGCCCTTAGCCGGTTCCAGGAACAGCCTGGTCAGCAGCCCGGCAACGAAGGGAATACCCAGATAAATACCTACACTTTTGGCTACTTCACCTACGGAAATGTCTACTTCCATGCCTTTAAGCCCAAACACTCCGGGTAATACGGTAATAAACACGTAGGCATATACGGAATAAAAAATCACCTGAAAAACAGAATTGAATGCCACCAGGCCAGCTGTATATTCCGCATCCCCTTTGGCCAAACCGTTCCAAACAATAACCATGGCGATACACCTGGCCAGGCCAATAAGGATTAGACCCACCATATATTCGGGGTAATCATACAAGAACCCAATAGCTAAAACAAACATCAACACAGGGCCGATAATCCAGTTTTGCACCAGCGACAAAGCCAGTACGCGAGTATTCTTAAACACCTTGCCTAATTCCCGGTAGTTAACTTTGGCCAACGGCGGATACATCATTATAATCAGTCCGGCCGCTATCGGAATGGAAGTAGTACCAACAGACAAACTGTCAAGCAAATCGGCTACGCCCGGAAAAAAATAACCTATACCTACACCAATGGCCATAGCCAGAAAAATCCACAGGGTCAGCAGCCGGTCCAGTAAACCCAGCTTTGCTTTTGCCTCTGCCATAAAATACACCTCCCATTTAATTGTTTTTAAACAATAACCGTGCAGCCTCACTTACTATTTGAAGCCCTAAAATTTCCTTGTCCAACATTGGCATTTCAATGATAGCTGCAGAAAACTTATCCCTTAAAGATTTCAGATGCCTATCCTGCATTGCCCTGCGCTTTCTGAAAAAATCATTGCTGCAGTGTTCCCGCGGCAGCACCATGTTTGCTATCACCACCTGAGTTTCGATGCCTGCCGTTTTCAACTCCGCAACAGCCCTGTAGGCCTCCATAACCGGCGTGTTTTCCGGGTAAACAACAAAACTGAAGGTAGTCCTGTCCTTATCCCTCATAATATCTATAACGCTGCAGTACCTGTCATAAGCTTGTTTGTCCAGCAATTCCCCCTCCGGTGACAGGGCAACCTTCAATTCCAGTTGTTTGCTCCAGTCAATAGGTAGCTCCAGTAACCGCAGGGTGTGCCCCGTAGGTGCCGTGTCAAAAACCATACAATCATAGCCTTCCAACAGGATATAATCAAGAAATTTATTAAATGTCGCCATTTCCTCGGTACAGGGGGAGTCCAATTGTTCCCGCATAACTTCCAGTGTTTCCGGAGAATGAACCCCGGCTGCTGCCGTCAAAATCCTCTCCCGGTACTCATCAGCCGCCATTTTGGGATCGATTTTAGCAGCCCAAAGATTGCGCACTTCTTTAATCCCGGCAGGTTCACCTGTCACCTGCTGACCTAAAACTTCACCGATATGAGCAGCCGGATCCGTGGTAAGCAATAAAGTCTTCATCCCCTGGCCGGCCAACCATACAGCTGTGATACAAGATAAAGAGGTCTTGCCCACACCCCCTTTGCCGGCAAAAAAAATGGCTCTGGGTTTACCAGCTTTAGGCAAAAAGGCTGCCATAGCCTTTGCAACTTCCGCCTCCCTATGTTCTGCCGCCTCCCCATGTTCTGCCGCCTCCCCAGCTTCTGGCGCTCCGGTATCATATTCCGGAACTTCATCAGCCCCAGTGTTAATCCGGCTTTGCCCGTCTTTCCAGAGATTATTAGCAACTAACCGCAAAAAAGGCAGGCCTTGGATCTCGACGTTTAATAAATATATTTTCTTCGCCGGCAACGACAGCTTTTCACCGATTTCTGTCAGATACTTTTCCTGCATTTCCCGGCGCCGCTGAAAAAACGGCACATGACAAACTTCCGGCGGCAGGATGCCGTTAATAATTAACTGGTTGGAGCATATTTTTATGTTTTGCAATTCATTAATGGAACGAACAGTTTCCTTAACTGGCGTGGCTTCCGGCTGTACGACAAAAATAAAAGTGGTACAGGCCGGGTTTTGCAGGATGGCAATAGCCCGGTCGTACCTGGCTTTAGCGTCCTGTAAAGTCTGTACCGGTCCCAGGCAAGTCTGGCCGCTGCCGGCCTTACTTGCGGTAATATGCCGGGACCAGTCCACCGGTAATTCCAGTAATCTTACGGTATGACCTGTAGGGGCAGTGTCAAAGACTACCACATCATAATCAGGATGGTCAATAAAATCCACAAACTTATCGAAAGCCGCCATTTCCTCTGTGCAAGGTGAATTCAACTGCTCTTCCATAACCGCCACAATATTTTCAGGAAATATTTCACGGTAAGGGGCCAGCGCCTTTTCTTTATATTCCTGGGTCGCCTTGATGGGGTCAATCTCCATCGCCCACAGGTTTGACATATTGTTAACGGGCGTCACCCGATGGCCTATTTCCTGCTCAAATACATCCGCCAAATTGGAGGCCGGGTCAGTAGTGACAATCAACGTTTTAAAACCGCTGTCCGCAAAGTGCACCGCCGTAGCCGAAGCCATTGAGGTTTTACCCACGCCGCCCTTGCCGGAAAAAAAATAATACCTGGTTTTTTGACTCATCACAGTAACTCCTTTAACCCAAAAAAGGTTTTATATCATCTATAGTGGGATATCCCTTTGTTTTAATAATTTCGCCATTCACCGTAACCAGCGGCAAAACACCCGTTCCCTCACTGTTGATCAGGTCTACAATTTTAATGTTGCCGGCAAAAGCCACAATGTCCTTGCCCAGCATATGCCTGCTGATAGTTGCCTGGCCGGCATATGCACGCTCAATCAGGGTGATCAGCTCATTCACAGTAATCAACGCCGGGTCAATGGAAGGCCCACAGATTCCTGTCGAACAACACATCGGGGGATCAAAAATTTTAATCTCCACCACTTGAAACATCCTCCTTTTGTTTGGCGATAAGTTTTTCACACAGCGCCGGATCGGTTCTTACCGGTGAAGGCCGGGTTTTTTCCAGTTTCCGTTTGATGGGTGCGGCATAGCTGGCCACTAATTCTGCAGCATCGTCCTGAAAAACCTCTCGAAAAACACTGTTATTAAGCGCATAGTATATCCATTTACCCTCCCGGCTGTCTTTTACCAACTCAGCCCGTTTCAGAATTTTCAGGTGGTGGGAAACTGCCGGCTGCGAAATATCCAGCCGGTCAAGGATTTCACACACACACATTTCCTGTTCCGCAAGCATCTGAAGAATTTTTAACCTGGTTTCATCACCCAATGCCTTATAAAACTCCGCTACCTTTTTCATCAATTATAAAAATTCCACCTCCATAATTAACATATTTAAGTTTGTTTATATGAAAATTATATTCCTTTTATTTATAAAATACAACCACCATATTGTTAAAAAACAGTTAAGAAGACGGAGCAAGCAATTCGCCCCGCCAATTGTTTGCGTCCCTCAACATAAGCGCTGATTAGCGTCAAATCATATTCTATCCAGGGTCAATACTTATCACCACGATTGATTTATAGCTGCAGAATGTTATAATTAACATTATAGAAAAGGGGTGAAAAAATGGCCAGGCCAAGAAAAAATAAAGATGAAACCGTTTCGGCAACTAGCGGTCTGGGCGATAAATTACGCGCTTTGCGGGAAGAGAAGGGACTCAGCCTAAAACAGCTAGGCGCAATGTCGGAGCTCTCCTTTACTTACTTAAGCGAGTTGGAGCGTGGAACTGCTTCCCCTTCTGTGGAAACCCTGCGCACCCTTGCCGACATCCTGGATGTCCCAGTCAGTATATTCATCCATAATAATCGCAAGACCGGTATGCAATCAAAAAAATTACAGTATATCCGTAAACTTAAGAGCCTTTCCCAAAAAGAACTGGCCGCCAGGGCCAGCTTATCCCCCGGCCTGGTGGCCCAATTAGAATTAGGCCAGGTAAACGCTTCACTGAAAACACTGGAAAAATTAAGTGACGCCCTGGGTGTTTCCGTCTGCTACCTGCTGCTCGACCAGGAAGAGATAGAAGCCGCTGTAAGCAGCATTAGTCCCGAACTGCGCAGCCTGCTATCCGACCCCAAGGTTCAGGCCGTAATCAGCTCAATGTGTACGCTGGATGAAGAACAGCTCAAACTAACCTTAAACTTTATTAACATGTTAAAAAAACCAATTATCTAACTTTTTTAAGAAGACCTTCGCATACCTTCGCGGGTCTTTTTAATTTTACTTAGTATAGAAGGAATTGCCTTCCCCATTGTAGAATTGACAATATGAATAGCAGTCAAATAATCTGCAAAAGGAAGGTGACGAAAATTGCACTTGTCAGTTAAAAAACTGTTATTTGCCATAGTTTGCATCGTGGCACTAGCAGCTATTGCCGGCTGTAGCATAATTGACAATGAAGCGGCCGACAGTGACAGTCAAAACTGCATTAACTGCCATACCAGCAAAGAAAAACTTGCCGCCGATTTAAAAGCCAATCCCCTGCCGTTCGAGGTCATATCCGCAGAGAGCTCCGGTGAGGGCTGAGGCGGAACACTTCCTCCGTTGGAGGAAAAACAAAAAGTATTTGTACATAATTCTTTCCTGCAAACCACCCACGGCAAAATGAGCTGTATGGAATGCCATGCCGGTTCTGCCGGCAACGACCGGAAAACGGCTCACCAAAACATGGTAGCCAAGCCCTCCGCCGGCGAAAATGCAAAATGCGCCAAATGCCACGCCAAAATTGCCGAGCATTTTCCCAATACGCTTCATTATAACAATAACGGCATTGTCAGCACTAAAACCGGGGTTATCTTACCCCGGGCCAATCCGCAAAAAATGGACTTGCTGGAAAAAGGCCTGAAAACCAATTGCAGCACCTGCCATGTCCAGACCTGCGGCGAATGCCATATCAGCAGGCCGGCAACAGCGGGAGGCGGGTTTGTAGACGGGCATAACTTTTATAAAACACCCAAAACGACGCAAAACTGCACCGCCTGCCATGGCAGCCGGGTGGAAAAAGAATACCTGGGCCTAGCCTTCGACGAATACCCGGAGCTGAATTTGCAGCCCGATGTACACAGGCTGCCGCAAGGCATGGAGTGCGCCGATTGCCATAAGGGTCTTTGGCCGCATAGTACTGCGCCTTCTCTGCGGCACAGGTATGAAAATAAAGACGCCCCCAGGTGTGAAGGTTGCCATGTGAAAAATAATAATTTTAACGCTGTGGCTGCCCATTCCATACATGCCGGCATCCAAACCGGCAGGCCGCAATTACAGTGTCAGGTCTGTCACGCTCAGGCTTATAACAATTGTTACGGCTGTCACGTAGGCGTGGATAAAAAGGGCCTGCCCTATTTTAAGACCACCAAGTCGGAGTTTAGCTTCAAAATAGGCCGCAACCCGGCCAAAACCAAAGGCCGGCCTTATGATTACGTAGTTGTAAGACATGTGCCGGTAACCAGGGATACCTTTAAATTCTACGGTGATAATATTTTATCCAACTTTGACGCCCTGCCGACATGGAAATATGCAACCCCGCATACTATTCAGAGAACCCCGCCCCAAAGCAGGGACTGTAACAGCTGCCACGGTAACGCCGACCTGTTTTTGACCGCAAAGGACATCCCCCCCGAAGAGAAAAAAGCAAACAAAAAAGTCATTGTAACCAAAATACCGGCCAAAAAATAAAGCAGCAAAACACAGCAAAAACAGCCAAAACATTGGCTGTTTCACGCCGGTAAATAAAACGTAAACGCCGTCCCTCCGCCCAGCGTGCTCCTAACTTCGATACTGCCGCCATGCACTTCCAGGATGTGTTTGACGATAGCCAGTCCAAGCCCGGTACCACCCATATCCCGGGACCGGGCTTTGTCCACCCGGTAAAAACGTTCAAATAACCTGGGCAGGCTTTCCTCAGGAATGCCAATGCCTGTATCACTTACAATGACCTTAACACCCAGCATGGACGGTTTCGCCTCTACGCTGATTCTTCCGCCAGCCGGGGTATATTTGATGGCATTGTCCAACAGATTAATCAACAATTGCCCCATCATATCCTTATCTGCCTCAATAACCGGCAGGTTGCCGGCGATGTCTGTTGCCAACACGATATTTTTTTCTTTCATCTGAGGCTGCAGCATAGAAATAATATTGCTGATTACCTTTGCCAGTTCAACAGGATTTTTGTTGATACTGGCATTTTTATCCTCGAGCCGGGACAAACTGAGCAGATCGTTTATCAACCGGGACAAACGCTCACTTTCTTCGTTGATAATATCCAGGAAGTGCCGGGCCAACATTTGATCTTCAACCGCTCCATCCAGCAAAGTTTCCACAAAACCTTTAATGGATGTCAACGGTGTGCGGAGTTCATGGGACACATTAGCGACAAACTCGGTGCGCATCCGTTCCAATTCTCTGATTTCAGTG
>CAZWUW010000108.1:0-7766 GCA_964636895.1 uncultured Eubacteriales bacterium | reverse complement strand
ACTCGCGATCTCCTGCGTGACAGGCAGGCATGTTAGGCCTCTACACCACAGCTCCGTATTTCAGTGGTGGGCGATGACGGGATCGAACCGCCGACATCCTGCTTGTAAGGCAGGCGCTCTCCCAGCTGAGCTAATCGCCCTCACGTTTTACCGACAAAAATAAGTATACACAATCTCAAGCTAGAAGTCAATTGTATTTTTTGGTTCGGTTATGTTTTTTATGAAACCGCAAAGCCGTTTTCGTCAAGAATTTCTTCCAGTCTGGTAACTTTAACAATTCTTTTATCAAAGGTCACTTTAGCCTGGGCATTGTCCTTTATATACTCCACTTCAATAATGCCGGGTAAGTTAGTCAACGCCCTTTCCAGGTCGGCAAAACAGGCGGCACAATCTACACCATTCACATGCACGTGGCCCTGGTGTGCCTGGCCGTGGGTGGCACAACACTCACACATCGGCACCCCTCCTATAACGGTTTCTGTTACAATAGCGTAGCTCATCACCGGTTATTTGTCAAGGCCAAATAAAGTCATGCAAACAAAACTCATCCGTGCAAAATCATCCGGTGGAAAAAAATCATTTAGGTGCTGTATAAGTAAGAATAGCTTCCCGGATCAATTTGGCAGCCAATAATGCAGTACGTTCCGACTGATCAAAGACCGGTGATACTTCAACAATGTCAAAACCGACAATATTAACCTGCCCTAATAAATGTACCGCCTGAATAATATCTAGAGATGTGCAGCCGCCGGGTTCCACTGTGCCCGTGCCGGGAGCAAAAGCAGGATCTACCACATCAATGTCCAGAGTAATATATACCGGCCGACCGGTCAGTTGCGGCAATACCTGCCGAAGGGGGGCCAAAACTTCCCCCACAAAAATATTAGTGTTTTCCCGGGCAAATTGAAACTCTTCCTTGGTGCCTGAACGAATCCCAAACTGATAAATGTTTTTGCCACCCACCAGACCACAAATCTTACGCATCACCGTGGCATGTGAATTAACCTCCCCCAGGTAATCTTCCCTCAGGTCGGCGTGGGCATCAAAATGAACGACAGCCAGGTCCGGATACTTTTTTATCAATTCTCTGACAATTGGATAAGTTACCAGGTGTTCCCCGCCAATCATAATTGGGAATTTATCGTCCGCCAATACCTTGGCGGTCACTGCCCCAATCCGCTCCAGGCTGGCCGGAACGTTTCCCATTGGCAGGTTTATGTCGCCCCAATCATAAAAAGAGTAGTCCGCCAGGTCCTTATCTAGCAAGACACTGTATTCTTCCAGCCCAAAGGAAACATTTCTTACAGCCTGGGGACCCAAGCGGGTCCCCGGCCGGAAACTGACGGTGAAATCCATGGGAATTCCAACAATTATCGTATCTGCCTCTTCATAAGAGGCGGCGCTGCCCATAAAACTGCCGTAGCGCTCAACTAAAGTATCCACCAATGCACCTCCGCAGCTTATTTTAGAAGACCGGCGACAAATTGCGGGAGCTTAAAACAGCCCTGATGCACCCCGGGATTGTAATATTTGGTCGGGTACCGTTGCACCTGATCAGGCCCCACCTGTTCCGGGTCATACTTTTTGGAGCCCATGGTAAAGCTCCAAAGGCCGCTGGGATAAGTAGGCACACTGGCCAGATAAAGTTTGGTTACCGGAAATATACCGGCAATCGAGTTGTAAACCTGGCAAATCAGGTCATCATTAAAAAACGGTGATTCGGTCTGGGCCACAAACAGCCCGTCCACCTTCAAAGCCCGGAAAATAGAGCGGTAAAAATCGGCAGAAAAAAGTTGTACCGCTGGCCCTACCGGTTCCGTGGAATCAACCAGGATAAGGTCATAAGTATCAGGATGCTCGGCCACGTGTTTAATACCGTCATCAATTATTACTTCCACTTTGGGGTCGTCCAAACCGCAGCTGATTTCAGGCAAGTATTCCCTGGAAAGCTCCACTACCCGGCGGTCAATTTCAACCAATACTGCCTTTTCTACTTTGGGATGCTTGACCACCTCGCGAATAGTCCCGCCATCACCGCCGCCGATAACCAGAACTTTTTTCGGGTCGGGGTGAGTGTTTAAAGGCACATGGGTAATCATCTCATGGTAGACAAATTCGTCTGCCACAGTGGTCTGGACCATCCCGTCCAGCACCAGCATGCGGCCAAACTGTTCGGTATCAATAACAGCCAGGTCCTGAAAATCTGTTTTTTCTGTAACAAGTGTTCTAATGATTTTACACGTAATCCCCACATGCGGGGTTTGTTTTTCTGTATACCACAATTCCATTTTGAATCTTGCCTCCTAAACTAAAAACTTTTTGCCTAGTACCAAAGCGGTACTGCTGCCAAACAACAGCCAAGCTTTTCCACCCGGTGCTCCACCGCCGCTACCTTTATCTCTATCAGCGGCTTCTGACGGGTTTCAAATGCCTCCCGCACCATGGCCGTAATGGTTTCTTCAGCTTCGGCCTTACTGCATTTACCGGAAAACTCCATAATCACGCCAAAACTATCTTCTGCAATACCTACGGCCACCGCCGCTGAAATCAGTTCGCCGGGAACATCACTTACAATGGAGCCATAGGCTGTCGGCACCAGGGAACCGGGCGGAATAACCAGGTTTTCATCCAGTTTGGCGCTTGGGGGCAGGATACTGCTCACTCTGATTAGATTAACGTTGCCAATTCTGGCTTTTAACAAAGCATTATCAAAGGCAGTCAGTTTGCTTCTGCCTTCAGCGGCAGCAGCAGTAAGAAAATATTTCTTAGGTGTCGGTAACATCGTAAAACCTCCTGTTTTCGCGAATTATATTGAAACATATCAATAACACATGAATATTATACCAGACTTTTTAAAAAAATAAATACTTTTTTCCAGTATACTCTGATTCCTCACGAGACAACCTAAAAAAGTGCAGAAATATCTAAGGAGGAATCATGATATGGATAAAACTGTCATTGGTGTTTTTGCTTCCCGGGACCAGGCCGAAAAAGCAGTGGATAAACTCAGGTCAGCCGGTTACGACCGGGAAATATCTATCCTGGCCAAGGACGCCCGGTTGGCCAAAAATAAAGGTGCCACCGACCATGATGAAAACTCAGTAATGTTTGGCAACGGCGGCCCGGTCACTACCGGGGCTGTTACCGGCGGAGTGCTGGGTGGTCTGGCAGGCCTGGCCTTAGGTGCCGGGGCGCTGGCAATTCCTGGTCTGGGCGCTGTTATTGCTGCCGGACCAATTGCCGGCTTACTCTCCGGTGCCGCCACCGGCGGTATTGCCGGAGGTTTGGTGGATTGGGGTATACCTAAAGACCGGGGAGAGTACTATTCTGATGAGGTCAAAGAAGGAAATATTGTAGCAACTGTGCGTACTACTGATGACAAAATCGACAGAGCCGCCGCTATCCTGAAGGAACAAGGTGCCCGTGATGTGGAAATTCACTGACCGGATATACGACAAAAACGCCCGTCATCGGGTGTTTTTGTTTTTTCATGCAAAAATTTCTACTTACAGCAGGATTAAAGGTATAATTAAGATAATAAGTTAGATAGAAACAATTTGAAAGGGGGAATTATAATGACTGAAGTCCTGAAAACCCAGGAACTGGTTGGTATGCCTGTAATCTCACTGGGTGGCGAGGAAGTTGGCACAGTCGGTAAGGTGATTGTCGATCCGGGAACATGTGCCGTAGCCGGTCTTACTGTAAACGTTAAAGGATTGTTTAAAGGTGACAAAGCTCTGGAGTTTAATGCCGTGCATTCCTTCGGAGATTATGCGGCAATAGTTTCCGACAGCGCCCGGGTGGTTCCGCTGAATACGCTGCCGGCCATGGAAAAGCTGGCACAGGTTTGTAACTTGAACGGAATGAAAGTAATTACACCGGCTGGTTATTTGGTTGGCATTGTCGAAGACTTTACTTTTTCCGCTACCGACGGTAAAATCGAAAGCTATATCCTTTCCGGCGGACTAATTAAGAATCTTATGTTAGGCCGGGCAATTGTCCCCGCGTCCGGGATTGAAAAAATCGGTCCGGACCTGATTATTGCTAGGAACGATATAGAGCAGTTCATTACCAAAGAAGACCCCGGCTTTCAGGAAACTATCGGGAATCTGAAGGAAGACATCCATACCTGGAAGGAAGACCTGAATAAAGCCTGGGATAAGACCCTTGTCAGAGCCAAAGAAATAAGTAAAAGCTTCGGGGATAATATCATTGAAGCTACAATAGGCAGCAAGGGTAAATCAAAGGAATTTATTGATAAGACCGCCGAAATCCTGGGCGAAAAAAAGAAAGACCTCAAAGCCACCTATGAATTGTGGTCCGAGCGCCTGCAAGCTATCAAAAGCAAACCCGCAAAACCCTTATCCGAGGCAGAACTGGCTAGCCTGGCAGGGCAAAAAGTCAGTAAAACAATTGCCGATGACAGCGGCCAGACTATTATTGCCAAAGATGAAACCGTCACTGATGAAATTGTCAAACAGGCTGTCGCTGCCGGTCGGCTGCAAGAATTACTGCTAGCCATTGCTACCAGCGAAGTGAACAAGAAAATTGAATCTATCGAGAAAGGGTTTTAGCATCCGTCTGCATAATAAACACCAGGATTTCCGCCACCACGCGATAAAGTTCGGCCGGGATTTCATCACCCAGGTCCAGCTGATTCAACGCCTGCACCAAAACAGGATCCTGCTGCAGAGGAATACCCTGTTCTGCCGCCAGAGCGATAATTTTTTCCGCCACACTGCCTCTTCCTTTAGCCAATACTGTTGGGGCTATCATATCCGCAGGGTCATACTGTAATGCCACAGCCTGCATGGGTGTTTTGCTTTTATCATGGTTATCCAAACTGTCTATACGTGGCTTTGCAACCATCTATTTAACCCCCTCAAACGGTAATGTCCACCTGGTAAATTCCAGCAAGGTCAATAACCGGTGCTATGGCCGGTACCGGGTTATTAGCTCTAATCCGGCTCGGTAACATATGCACATTATAATTAAGTTGAGTTAGCTTGGGTATCAGGTCCGGCAACCATTTTTCAATGGTTTGACGGGCCTTTTCGTTTTCTGCCGTAAACCGGCAGTTAAGGTTCCGCCCGCTCACCTGAACAGCAGCCTGTACGGTTCCCAGTCGTTCCGTGGTAAGGGTAACATAGACATGGCAGCGGGAGAAGTCAATACTGTTCTCTTTTGCTTCTTTGCGGTATTTCACCAGCATTTCCAGAGGGTATTTATTATCTCCGGCCTGAAACATAGATTGCAGCAAAAGCATACCTTCATTATTGGGGCCGGCCGGTCGCTGCAGCGTTTCCAATGTCCCAAGCCGTTCCTGAACGGTGTTGATTATGGTCTGTAAAGTTTTTTCGGCACCAGCTTCACCTTTGATAAGACTCTGCAGTTTGTTTAAAAGGGCCGGTAAAGAATCTGCGTCAAACGAAGCTTCTCTTATGATTATTCGTTCTCCGGAGAACATTGCACCTCTAGGGGGTGCAGCATCTCTTGGCACTGCGCCGTCACGGGCAGCTTCCGCCTCTTTAGGCCCACCGCCGTCTCTGGCGGTTACTGGCTCCCTGATTGCTGCGCCGTCTCTAGTAGCTACTGTATCTTTGAGCACTGCACCTTCCCTGGCAGTAATTGCCTCCTTAAGTCCGCTGCCGTCCCTGGCGGCTGCAGGCTCTCTGGTCCCGGCACTGTCCCTTGTAGCCACCGGTTCTCTCTGTCCAGCATCGTTTTTAACAGTCATGGCAGCGCCCGCTACAGTTTCACCGCCGGCTCGTTCCGGCTGTGGCAGCACGGTAATTTTCCCCAGCAGCTGGCGTAATACCGGCGGCAGTTCTTCAATATCAACTGCCAATGCCGAGTTACCAGCCAAGCCCAATAAACGTAACGCATCAACCAGCTTAACATGCGTCTGTCCGGAACTGTCACCCGGCTTCAAGGTCATTTTTTCAATGAACGCCAGGATTTTATCACCAACACTGCGTAATTCTGCATCAGGAGGCAGGTCACGGCTCAAGGCAAAAACCTGCTGACGCAAATTTTCCAAAGGTGTGCTAAGAAAATCCTTCTCTCTAAAAGCTGCTTTGAACAGGTCAAAATTCTTTGAAGTAATAGGTATATCGTGCTTAAACACAAAAGCCAGGATATCCATGTCCGCCACCGCAGCGCTGGTCTTTTGCGCCAACTGGGTTACGGCCTGCAGATTTTCCCTGGTCACCGGGAGTTCCTGGCGCAAAAGTGCCTGTACAGTATGCTCATATTTTTCATTTATCGGTAAGCCAAATTGTTTCAAGAGGTCAATTATGGCCCGCCCGCTAGCATTCTCCGGATTTAGCCCGTTATAAGGGAGCATTTTCAATAATACTCTACCGTCCCGTTCTCCCTCAACCATACAGCGAATCCGCTGACCCGGTACCAAAGGCGCTTCCAGTTGAGCCAGTAAAAACTTACCCTGATATGCAAGCAGCGCCTGGTTACCCTCAACTTGTTTTACCAGCAGGCTGATAAGCTGCCCGGGACTAAGGTTAACAGCCTCCGTGCGGTCTATAGATGCAATGATACGAGCCATAATCTCACTTATTGGCGCAGACATCAGATCACCTCTTTTTCAGACTTTCCAGTGCGGCACCAGCTTCCGCCGGTACATCTCTTCCCGCCGTAAACACCGCAGATAGTATATCAAATCATCCCGCTCGGGATAAAACTGCATCATCATCGGGTCGTCGTCATGAAATAACTGCAGCGCTTCCAGCACATCGCGCAGCAACGTTTCGCTGCCCGGTTCGAACTCCAGCCCGGCTTCCACTAACAAATCAAAAGCCCACCAGCCAATTTCCTCACGGTCAATTTTACCGGTCAGGAATTCATTAATTTTAGCTATTACTGTTTCTCTGTTCAGTAACAAAACGGCGCCACCTCATATTAATTATTAGGCATAACAATTTCTTTTCCTGCTAGCGCACGGTAATAAATCCAATTGACAGTACCCAGTTTATGTGTTAAGATAAAAACTGCGTTCGGGATGTGGCTCAGTTTGGTAGAGCGCACGGTTCGGGACCGTGAGGTCGCAGGTTCAAATCCTGTCATCCCGACCATTCTTGCAACTTAGCCGGTCATTTGACCGGTTTTTTGTTTTTTACTTATCTACCCTGCCAGAAAGGCCTGTTGATATGCAGCTGCTCAAAATTACAGCCACAAAAGAATATATTCTGCAACCCGCCGCCATCTGGGACGGAACCGGTAATACATTACTCCGTGACCGGGCGGTATACATAAAAGGCGGGCGCATCAAGGCAATTGTGAACTCAAATGCCGCGACACTTAATGTGGCCGCGGATTCACCCGGGTCGCCAAGCCGGTCGCCGGCCGAAATCATTCATTTGCCCGGTGTTACGCTAATGCCCGGCCTTATTGACTGCCATATTCATTTGTCCATGCATGGCCGGGATTTATTGCAGGTCATCAGAGAATGGGATGAACGACCGCAGGCTGCTGCCGCAGAGGCCCGGCATGCGCTAATCGATTACCTGCAACACGGCATTGTGGCTGTAAGGGATGGCAGCGACAAAAAAAATATTGGCCTGACGGCCAAAAAGAATGTGTCTGCCGGCAACTGGCATGGACCATTAGTAATCGCCACCGGCCAGGCCATTTATAAAAAAGGTAACTATGGCGATTTTTTAGGGCTCGGTATCAGTGACCTGCAAGAAATTTCTCCGACCATCCGGCAGTTGGCTGCTAATGGTGTTGACCAGCTAAAAATTATTGTATCA
>CAZWUW010000107.1:0-7916 GCA_964636895.1 uncultured Eubacteriales bacterium | reverse complement strand
GAAGCTCGAAACGCTGCAGCCGACGCTCTCCTAGCCGCGCGGTGTCCCCGCCACAGACAAAGGCCCCCGCGCCCTGGAATCTTTCTAGGTCGAGAACAAACCCGCTTCCTAAGCTGTTCTCTCCCAAAAATCCTGCTTCTCTGGCCTGCGCTATAGCTGTCTGGAGGTTGTTTATAGCCAGCGGATACTCGGCCCGCACATAAAAATAACCTTTTTGGGCCCCGACAGCATAACCGGCAATCAGCATCCCTTCCAAAACCGCATGAGGGTCGCCTTCCAATACCGAGCGGTCCTGAAAAGAGCCCGGATCCCCCTCATCCGCATTACAGATGACATACTTTCTGTCACCCACTGCGGCAGCACAAAACTCCCACTTCCGACCGGTTGGAAACCCGCCGCCGCCCAGGCCCCGCAGGCCGGAACGCTGCACCTCCGCCACCACCCCGGTCGGAGTCATCTCCGCCAACACCTTACGCAAAGCCTGATAGCCGTCGGTAAGCTGATAATCGCGGATATTTCCGGGTTCAACTTTGCCACAGTTTTCCAGAATTACGCGCTGCTGCCGGTTAAAAAAACCAATGTCGCGCCGGCAAGGCACGGGCCGCCCGGATAACGGGTCAATATAGAAAAGCCGCTCCACTGGCTGGCCTTCCGGCATCAGAGATTGGACAATATCTGCCGCGTCTTCAGGCTTTACAAAGGCGTACAGGATATCATCAGGCTCAATAATAACGACCGGGTCAAGCTGGCTAAAACCATGGCAGCCCGGCCGCCTGATCTGTACCTGGCCGACCAGACCCGAACCGGCAAGCTCTTTTTCCAGGGCCTGATAAACCCGGTCGGCGCCTGCAGATACACAGCAAGTGCCCTGACTAATCAAAATAGTCCTATCTGCCACTTAGCTCCCCTCCCTTCCTGCAACGGGAAACAGTTCCGCTACTTTCGCAGGGGTTAACTGGCCATGGACTTCATTATTGTTCACCGATATAACCGGGGCTAAGGCGCAGCAGCCAAGACAGGCCACGCCTTCCAGGGAGTGTTCCCGGTCGGCAGTGGTCTCACCTTCACTAATGCCCAACTGCCGCTCAAGAGCCTCCTGAATCCTGCCGGCACCCCGTACATGGCAAGCAGTCCCTTGACAGATGGCAATATGGTTTTTCCCCGCCGGCTTAAACCTAAACTGCGCATAGAACGTGGCCGTCGCATAGACCTTGCTTGCCGGCACGGCTACAAAATCGGCGATTTCCAGCATGGCGTTTTCCGGCAAAAAACCAAACTCTTCCTGGGTGCGCTGCAAAACAGGGATTATTTCCGGTTCCTGACCCTTGAAAGCTGAAAAGATTTCCTGCATTTTCGGGCGTATATCAACACACATAGCTTTTTCCATCCCTCCACTTTAACTTTCTGATTCTAACCGCGCCAGATACCCGGCCGCCTCATCAGTTATAAATTCTTCATAGGCGTAATAGCCTTTGGCTGCTTGCTTGGCTACGTTGATAGTCTGGTTAGGCGGAAATTTCATGTTGGTGGGACAAGGAGTATAAATCTGTACATAAGTAGGTCCAATTTCCCTGGCAATCAGGACAGCATTCCTTACCGCCTGAGCCACCTTGCGAGGACTGGCCACCGTTACCCGAACCGCATAGGCGCAGCCGGAAATCTTGGCGATCTCAAAAACCGGCACTTTGGGAAATTTTTTGCCGGCCGGAGCCATATTCAGCACCTGGCCCTCGACGGTCATGCCGCTTTCCTGACCGCCGGTATTGCCATATACTTCGTTATCCACCATAATAGTTGTGATTTTTTCCCGCCGGAACCAGGAATGCAGGGTCAAATCAAGCCCGATATCGGCTATGCCCCCGTCACCCACCAGCACTACTACATCTTTATGGCGGTCAGGATAACGGACCTGGAGCATTCGTTTCAGACCGGAAGCCACCGCATTTTGGTTGCCAAAAGCTGAAGTGGCATAATTTACCGAGGTCTGAACCAGCCCGAAAAAGGAACAGCCGGGTGTCCCGATTATGATTGTATCTGCAGGCGCCGGCAGGGCTGCCGTAGCCAGGCGGGTACCCATTGCAACACCACACCCGGCACAGTGGGGATGCTCTTCGATGATTTCTTTAAAAGTGCCTAAATCTTCCATGCCTTTAGGCTCAAAAAAAGGCCCGTCAGCAATAAGCTCCTGGTATTCCGGCGGTAAAAGGTGCGTAAATTCCTCCACCGGAGTTATTATTTTATTTGACATATTTAAACCTCCTTACAGGAGTCCCCTGGTTTTCATCGCATTTTTCACTTCACTCACTATTAGTTCAATAGGCATGGTCATACCGCCAAAGACCCTGGGCCCGCCTGCCACTCTGCTGTTATGATCCAGCGCCGCCTTGATCTCGCGGGCTAACCAACCCCCGGCATTAAATTCCGGCACCACAATAAGCTTGGCCTCAGCAGTGGCGGCCACAAGCTCTTCGGTGGGGAACGGCCGAATGGATTTAATTTTTATCAACCCGACCTCAATGCCTTCCTGCTGCAAAGCCCGCAATGCTTCCCGACTTTGGGAAACGGCGGTGCCGGAAGCCGCAATAAATACTTCGGCCGCCGGGTTTTCCACTTCCAGCAGCCCGCCCAAATAGTGGTTTATGTGCTTGCGGGCCCGTTCGGCGGCGGCCAGTATTTCCTGATGCCAGCTGGCATTAGCCGCGTAACTAATAAAATTGCTCTTATTAAGCAGTGGATCACGAACCATCCGCATGGGCGGAGTTTCCATATCCAAAGTCGGTACCGGCGCATGCCGGGCATCATAGGCGGGTAGTTGGAGATCTGCCGGGGGCAGCATAACCAAATCCCTGGTGTGAGTTACAAAGAATCCGTCCGCGAAGACCCCGACAGGCAGATGCACGTCGGGTTGTTCAGCAACCGCGTAAGCTTTGAGGAGCATATCAAAAAAATCTTGGGCATTCTCGGCGTGCCACATCAGCATGCCGGTATCCAAAAGCATCGCCATTTCAATATTTTCTGGCTGAATGGAAGGCGGCAGGGATACCCCCCGGCACATAAAAGCACAAACAATCGGCTGACGGGCACCGGCCCAAACCGGAAACATCTCCATGGCCCGCAGCGTACCCGGGCCGCTAGTAGCAGTAAAAACCCGGCCACCGCCCAAAGAAGCGCCATGGATAGCGGCCATTACAGCAAATTCATTTTCGGCCCGGTAGTAATCCTGCAGATACCCTTTGGCATACAAATCACCGACCAGATGCATGCTTTCACTTTGCGGAGTAATAGGGTAAGCTATGGCTATATCCACATTAGCTCGCTTGACAGCTTCCGCCACCGCTTCGCTGCCGGTTATAAAAGCTTGCTCCCGGGGAGCTGTCCGCAAAAGATAGTCCGGGTCAACTGCGCGTTGTTCCTTGGTCATATTTACCTTCTCAATCATTGGCCGCCCCCCTAAAAACCGCCGACGGTTATTGCCCCTTTGGGGCAAATTTCCGCGCACAGTCCGCAACCTTTACAGCGGTTTTCATCAACAGCAACCTTCTGATCATCCGGCCTGAATTTAATAACATTGGGATCGGGACAGGTAAAGATGCACAATTTGCATCCGGTGCATTTTTCCTCTGCTAGCTCAGCCGCAACATACATGATCTTTTCCCTCCCATCCTACTTGCCCGTTATTAAAACTATACTCCTCAACTGCTGCCCCAGCTTTTTCAACTACTTCCATATTTTTTTCAATCAGTTGCGTGAGCTTAGCGTACTTGCCTTTTAAAGCATCATCAAGGACAGCGGTAGTGCCGGAGGCTACAAATTTGTCGCCGCCAAATCTCTCCTGTAGAGATTCCTGAAGTGCCTGAGGTGAAACAATCTCTCTTATTCCCAATAACCCGCCCAGCATTGCCATATTGGTAGAGAGTTCAGTACCGCCTACCTCGGCGGCAATTTTAGTGGCCGAAACATAATAAAGCCGGGCATTTAATTTCTTTAATTTAATTACATCCTCCGGGTTCAATGCCAGCGGTGTCTCGGAATTAATGAGCAGCACGCCATCCGGCTGCAAACCGTCAAAAAAGGGCATGGTGTAACATTTACCAAGAGTGATTACATGGGGGTGAAAAATCATGATAATATCAGGAAAAAGCACTTCGCCCCGCTCATAAATCCGACTTGTGGCAATTCGCACATAGCTTTCGGCAGGTGCCAGCCTCTTTTCGGCGCCGAAGAAAGGGTTTACCGTACTTTCTTTACCGTCCCGGGTGGCGGCCGCGCCCAGGATATGGGCGGCTGTTACCACGCCCTGACCACCTAACCCGGACATTCTGATACAGATTTTTTTATGCATCGTCTGTTCCCTCCTCTAAGCGGGTTAATAGTTCCCGGGCCTCCGGGATAATGTATTCACTGTTCTGATAAGTTCCGGCCTGCACCCGTTCCCTGATTTTCTTTACCATCTCTCTGGCTTTGAACTTATAATTGGTCGGGCAGGGGCAAAACACCTGGAGATAGGTGGGGCCGACTTCCCTGGCCACCAGTATGGACTGCCTGACCATTTTTCCCAAACGTTTGGGCTGGGCCGGCGAGGCTGTTGCCACATAAGCACACCCGGCATCCCGGGCAATCTCCGGCAAAGAGACCTTGGGAAACTTTTTGCCTTTAGGTGCCATATTAAGGACAGTCCCTTCAGGGGACATGCCGCTTTCCTGACCACCGGTGTTGGCATAAGCTTCATTGTCCAGCATAATGGTAGTAATGTTTTCCCGCCGGAACCATGACTGCATTACCATATCCAGCCCGATATCGGCAGTGGCCCCGTCACCGGCGATGACCACCACATCTTTAACCTTATCGGGAAATCTAAGCTGCAAAGCACGTTTTAAACCGGATGCCACAGCATTCTGATTGCCAAAAAGAGAATGAATATTATGTATGGCCACCTGGGGAAAAGCCAGCGCACTACACCCGGTAGAACCAACAATAACTGTATCCTCGGGATTGGGCAGGGAGGCCAGCACCAACCGCATGGCTAGTGCCAGCCCGCAGCCGGCACAGAGCGGGTGCTCTTCGAGCAGCTCCTTGAAAGTTCCCAAGTCAGGTACGCCAAAGCCTTTCCCGAAGGGCCCTTGCTCGACCAGTTCCCGGTATTCAGCAGGCATAATACCTGCAAAATCGGGTGATATCCTGAACAGGTTCTTTTTCATGCCGAACACCTCCTGATTTCCGCCAGAATCAAATCCGGCGGCATGGTCATTCCGCCGAATACTCTGGGACCTGCCACCACTTTGGTGGTATCTGCCATTACAGCTTTAATTTCTCTGGCCAGCCAGCCTACCCGGTTAAACTCGGGCACAATGACGGCTTTGGCTTTTTGAGTCAGTTGCATAATTTCTTGTACCGGAAACGGCCGGAGACTCTTAATCTTGACCAGCCCGGCATTTAAGCCTTCCTGACGGGCCAGGGCAATCGCTTCCCGGCTCTGGGAAACCGCCGTGCCTGAAGCAATAATAAGAATATCGGCATCTTCGTTTTCAGTCTCGACCAGTCCGCCAAGATACTGATGAACGTATTTCCTGGACCTTTCCGCCGCCGCCAGGATTTCCTGCTGCCAGGAAGCATGAGCGGCATAACTGATAAAATTACTCTTCATGACAAAGGGATCCCGCATCTGCCTGAACGGCACATTTTCCATATCCATCACCGGCACCGGCGCACTGTAAGGGTCATATGACGGCAGTTTAATATCTGCAGACGCAATTTCGACATTGTCCCTGGTATGGGTGACAAAAAACCCGTCAACAAATACCCCCACCGGAATGTGCACATCTGTTTTTTCAGCAATAATAAAGGCTTTTAGAATCATATCATAAAGGTCCTGGGCATTTTCGGCATGGAACATCATAATCCCGGTATCCAGCATAAAAGCCATTTCAATAGTATCCGGCTGGATAGTCAGCGGGGAATTAACCCCTCTGGTCATAAAAGCACAAACTATCGGCAACCTGGCACCGGCCCAGGTAGAAAATATTTCAAAAGCCCGCAGGGTGCCCGGTCCCCCGGTGGCAGTAAAAACCCGCACGCCCCCCATGGCGGCCCCGGCCACAGCCGACATAACGGCAAACTCATTTTCACCCCGGAAATATTCCCGAATGTATCCTTCCGCATATATATCCCCCACCAAATGCATACTTTCTGACTGCGGGGTAATCGGATAGGAAATAGCCATATCTACATTTGCCCGTTTGATAGCTTCTTTAACTGCCTCACTGCCGGTAATAAACAATCTTTCTCTCGCCGCCTGAAAAAAAAGGTGTTCCGGTGCTACGACGCTTTGTGCAATCACTTATGCCCCTCCTTTTTTACCGATGCAATAACTTCATGCAGTTTCTTTAATTCCGGCAGCCCTGTATCCCGCAGGGAAATCATAGCATCTTCATGTCCGGTCTCCCCACAAAGGGCAATGGTATAGCAATCGGTACCGCCCCGGATAATCTTCAGGGCTACATTGGCGTAATGACAGTGCACGCCCACAAAAACGCATACATCTATCTTATTGTGCCAGATGGTAAGGTTGGGATGATTGGGATTAATCTCAATAGCAGGGTTAATCATAGGATACTTTGGCCGATAGTCCGGCATCGGAATGATTTGGGCAGCGACGGCTTCAGCTAACTCTCTAATGGCCCGGGCTTTTTCCGCCACTCCCGGTTGCCAGTCCCAGAGCACCAGCGGACCCGGAAAAAAGACTGGATTTTTGGCGTGCAGCAGTTTTTCAGCGATTTTTTGCATAGCTGCCGCTTCAGAAACAACCGCGCCTTCCAATAAAGCCTCACCTTTTTCGGGCAGCATAACACCCATGGAAGCAGCCGACGGCGGCAAATAACCTTCGGGTCCGGGCTGGACCCGGTATGTACTTACTGACATTTTTTACATTCCTCCCTTTTATAATAACCTTTACAGACTAAATCAAGCTTACAGGTTGCCGGATTAAAAAGCAGGCCATGGACGGGCAGCCCAATGGGAAAATCCCTCCATTCCCTCAGACTGTTAACTCTGTCAACAATATCCTGGGCTGTCTCCGTAGAATGTGAGCCAATCACAAACACCTCCAATGCTCCGTGGTCAACAATCATATGCAGAACCTGTTTTGTAAAACCTGGGTTTAACTCATGCGGTAATTCGATATCCTGGATTACGCGGGTATCGTCCTGGGTTCGACCCATCGCCGGAAGTAAGCTTAAGGATGTATGCCAGTCCATCCGGGCAACTACAGCGATCATGGCTTTTCTAAGCATTCGTTACCCTCCCTGTACATTAATCAAAGGTTTGATCCATTCTGAAAATAAAAATTCGTTCCCCCGTTTTAGTACTGATATCCGTATGCAAGCTGAGCACTTTGCCCGTGGTCAGCTTGCTTAAGATGTTCTCCAACTCGGCACGCCCCTGTTCAACTAATAACTGGCGTAATTTTTTAACCAGCACCATGCCGTCATTTTCTTTAGCTAAATGAGTTTCTGCCGTTGACAAGACCCCCCTTAATGAAACAATAATCATGTCTCGAATAATATCGGTCTTAGCTTCTGTAGGGCCTCGTCCCATATAATCCTTTTCCCACTGGATTATTGACTTGGTAATGGCGTCTTCCATTTCACCCTTGGTTAAAGCCATAATATCCCTCCCAATCACTGCTTTAGGCAAAGATTTTACTTATCAATTGTACTGCCTGGTCCGGACAATCGCTTGTAATTGTCAGGTGTCCCATTTTTCGTTTAGGCTCCGGATGACCCCGTTTCCCGTATATATGAATTTTTATATCCGCTGTAAAATCCGGCATCTTTTCCAGCACCCGCGGTAAATCGGCACCCAGGATGTTCACCATCACCACCGGCGTCATTAACCGGGTATTGCCTAGTGGCAAACCG
>CAZWUW010000106.1:0-8085 GCA_964636895.1 uncultured Eubacteriales bacterium | reverse complement strand
GTATCAGTCACTGGGGGTACCAGTACCATCGTTATAAATTTCGGGAATCCAGGTTAATAACAAAAAAACCCTTGCTAGGCAAGGGAATTACATACATTTTTTATCATTTACTATCCCGGGTAACGCCGAAAATTTGGCACAGTTGGGTCAAGTTCCACTATAATCACCTCATTGCCAATTTTTTTTACCGCCGTCCAAGGAATTATCATGTTCTGGCGATCCATCCAAAAACTGAGGGCGCCGCTTCTTTGTGGCAAGATAATGGAATGAATCTCACCTGTATTTATATCTACAATCATGTCGGCATCACCGATAACACCAAGTCGCGCACCGTCATAAATATTAATTACTTCTTTGCCGCCCAGCTCGCTTAAGCGCATTTGCCCATACCTCCATTACTGCCTCATCCGATCCCATAATCTGATCAAAAACGGCTGAATTAAGGCCAGCAAGACCGAAACGCCGGCCAGGGGTTCAATACTCGTACTTAATAATGTTACATTATCCGGAATAGATATTTTCAAAAAGGTGGTAAGCAATACCATGGACAGATAAATACCCCCGGCTGTTGCAACCAAACCGGCTAACGCTTCTGATAGTACAGAGGCCCTGGCCCCGGACAGGACATCCGTCATCCGGGCCTGCCGGCGCTCTTTTCTGATTACTTTTTCTCTTACTGCCAAGCCCACCAAGCCCAAAAATACGGCAACCTCAATCATAAATAAGGACACCCCCCAATAAATCTTATGTGGAGGGTGTTAATTTATTCCTGTTTTCCCGTTCCCGTTGAACCAAATCCACCGCTGCTGCGTTCCGTTTCTTCAAGGTAAGGAACCACTTCCAGCCGGGCCTGCACGACTTGGTTAATAATCATCTGAGCTACCCGCTCTCCCCGCTGCACAATAAAGGGCAATTGTCCAAAATTAATCATAATTAAACCTATTTCACCACGATAATCTGCATCAATCGTACCAGGTGTATTAACCATAGAAATACCGTGCTTTAACGCTAGACCGCTGCGCGGTCTGATTTGAGCTTCATACCCGTGCGGCAGAGCAATATGCAGCCCGGTTGGGATAAACTTAATTTCACCTGGTTGGATTACTGTTGGTTCCTTTACTGCCGCGTGGATATCTAAACCCGCGGAACCTGCCGTCATATATGCCGGCAGTGGTAAATCTTTTGCTCCCTTTGCCAGCATAACTTTTACAGTAATTTCAGCCAAATATATCACCCCGTATTTCTAATCCAAAGCCAATTCAACCGGAACATTTTGTTCAGGCCCGATAGCGGCAATAGTAAATTTTTCTTTAATAAAAAGCGAATCTGCAAGTTCTTGTATTTCTTCTCCGGTTACCCGGTCAATTTTTTTTGCGGCTTCATCCGGTGTAACCACCCGGCCTAGGCATAATTCTGATTTGCCCAGTCTGCTCATCCGATTGCTGACATTTTCCAGCCCCAGAAACATACTCCCTTTGAGCTGAGCTTTAGCCCGCTGCATTTCTTCGGCGCTGACCCCCTGCTTTTTAATATCTCGCATTTGTCCTGATATTAACGCCAATACTTCATCCAGATTTTTCCTGCTCAAGCCGGTGTATACGGAAAAAAGTCCGGCATCCCGGTAAGAACTGTGGTAAGAGTAAACTGAATAAGCCAGTCCCCGCTCTTCCCGGATTTCCTGAAATAACCGGGAACTGATGCCGCCACCAAGGATAGTGTTTAGCACATGCAAAATATAGGTTTTTTCATGGTCCAGCGGCAGACCTGGCGTGCCCAGACAAAGATGAATCTGCTCTGTCTCTTTTTGCTTACCCAGTGTACATGCTCTGGCTATCGGTGATTGATAATTTCCGGGCTGTTTCTGACCGGCAAATGATGAAAACCACGGCATCAAGCGGGCTACTACCGATTCATGTTTGATATTGCCGGCCACAGCTACAACCAATGATTCAGGCACATAAAACTTTTTATAAAAGTCCATCATTTGTTCACGAGTAACAGCTTCTATAATCTCTTGACTACCTATGATAGGCCGGCCCAATGCATGTCCATGCCAAATGGTACTGGCAAAAAAATCATGCACCAGTTCATCCGGCGCATCTTCATACATTTTGATTTCTTCAATGATAACATTTTTTTCCTTTTCCATTTCTTCCGCCAGAAACAACGAATTAAAAAACATGTCGGCCAACAAATCAATCGCTACATTAAGATGCTCGTCCAAAACCTTGGCATAATAACATGTATACTCTTTGGATGTAAAGGCATTTAACTGACCGCCAACAGCGTCCAGCGTTTCTGCAATCTGTTTCGCAGAGCGCTTTGCGGTTCCTTTAAACATCATATGTTCAATAAAATGAGCCATCCCGTTTATTTCCGGCAATTCATCCCTCGACCCAACACCTACCCATAAACCAATAGAAATTGAACGGACATGCGGAATTTCTTCAGTAATGATCTTTACGCCGTTAGGCAGGGTTTCTTTTTGATACATGAAAAAGCCCCCTTGTATCCTTAATTCTTATACATTTAGATTGTTTTCGAGAGTATTCCGGAAATTCCTTTAATTATTTTTTCTTCCCACCATTTTTTCAGTAGTCTCCACCACGTACGTTCCGGTACTGCCGTCCCGGCCAACAATTCTGTTTTACCCAGCATTTGACCGTCTAAAAATACTTCCAGCGTACCAACTTTTTGTCCTTCTATCACCGGTGCTTTTAAGCCTGATTTAATGATACTTTTGATTTCCAAGGCTGCCGGCCTGTCCCTGGGAACCAAAACAGACAGATCTTTGCCGGAACGCACCGGCACCCGATCCGTCATACCCTGCTGAACGGGTACCGACCGGAAAACCTCACCGGCTACCGCCACCTGCCGGTATGCGAATTTGGCAAAACCAAATTCAAAAAGCTTAATTGTGTCGTTATACCGGTTACCACTTTTTAGCACCACCGCCACCAAACGTCGGTTATCCTTGCTGGCAGAAGACACCAGACACGATCCGGCTTCACTGGTGGTACCGGTCTTTATCCCATCTGCCCAATGATAGCGCCATAATAATTCGTTTGTATTCGTCAGCCGGCGGTCCCAGTCTTTACCCGGCCAGTCAATGGTCTGCTCCCTGACGCTAACGATATCGGCAAATTTTCTGTTCTTTAGAGCCTGTACTGCTATTATACCCAAATCATAGGCTGTAACATAATGCTGCCGATTGGGTAGTCCGTGCGGATTGGTAAAATGTGAGTTCCGGGCACCTAGCAGTACAGCCTTTTTATTCATTAATTCGGCAAAATCTTCCACGCTGCCGCTAATATGTTCAGCAATGGCTGTACAGGCATCATTACCGGATTTCATCAACGCGCCGGTAATTAAATCAGCTAGTTTTAGCTTTTCACCAGCCTCCAAATAAATACTTGAGCCTTCTACCCGGGCTGCTCCGGGACTCACAGTTACTGTATCGTTAAGGTTCCCAAATTCCAAAGCCAATAGCGCTGTCAGAATCTTTGTCGTACTAGCCGGTGGACGCTGCTTATGCGGATTTTTGGCAAACAAAACCTGTCCTGTCCGGCCGTCCATCAATATGGCTGCGTCGGCGCTGACATAAGGTCTTTCGAGGGCGGCGACCGGCGCTGCCGGACAAATAAACAACACTAACAGAAAGATAACCAGGTATTTGTTGGCTAACTTCAAAAAACGTCACCTCACCGGATAATCTCAGACACTTTGGCAAACCGGTAACCTTCTTTATGCAGTTTGGCCAGCAGAATGGGCAGCGCCTGTACTGTAGGAGCAGTTGGATGCATTAGAACAATGGCGCCATTATGAGCTTTTGTGGTCACTCGTTTGATAATAATTTCCGGTGCCGGTCTCTGCCAATCAATGGTATCAATACTCCACAATATAGTCTGATAACCGTTTTCTCCGGCGGCCTGCAGCACAGTATCGTTAAATTCTCCATAAGGCGGAGCAAAAAATGAGGTTTTTTTACCGGTCAGGTCGTAAATAATTTTCCCGGTCTTTAGAATCTGTTCAGCATTAGCCTTTTTATTTAAATAAGTGGGGTGGGGATGTGAATAGCCATGATTGCCAATTTCATGCCCGGCTGCTGCCATTTGCTTTGTAAGTTCCGGAAATTGCTCTGCCCATTGTCCACCAATATTAAAAGTCACCTTTATATCATTTTTTTTTAAGATATCAAGCATTTGTGGTATGAATTCCTCACCCCAAACCACATTAACGGTTAAAGCAATTTTCTTTGCCCCGGCATTACCCTGATAAATCGGTTCATAACGGCCGGTGGCCGGTGCCAGAATATTGTTCTGAAGCATTTTATAAACCAATAGTAGCACTAATAAAACTGCCATTGCTAATAAAGCTTTTTTTAGTATCCTAGAGTAATCCAAAAAAAATACCCGCACTTTTGACACCTCCGGATAAAATTGACGATACACGCCGATACAGCCTTTTTTAAAAATCTATTCATCTATTAACCGGGATATTACAAAAAAAACCTCCCGTTTTAAGGGAGGTAAGAAAAACTTATTGCTTGGCTGCTGTCATTTTATCTTTTACCATGGACCAAAAGCCGTCGGCTTCAAATCCAAGCCGCCAGATTGCTATCCCGCCCAATCCATATTGCTTGACCAAATTTAATTTTAAGGCCGCACTGTCGTTACTTTCAAACCAGACTACGTGTTTCTTGCCGTTTTGCCAATAGTGATAATAAGGTACTTTGGCTTTATCATCCCAGATTACAGTAGCATTAACTTGCAGTATTTTAGCCATCGCACCGGCAGTCGGGATAGCCCGGGTTGATTTACCGGTAGCGGTATCCCAAACGTAACCGTAAACTCCAATACCCATCAATACTTTTTCTTTGGGCACCTGAGATACGGTATACTTAACCACCTTTTCCACCCAGCCGTAGGAGGCTACCGGCCCTGCCGGTCCACCGAACCAGCTTTCATCATAAGTCATTATCATCAACTGGTCAACAACTTTACCAAGTTCGGCATAGTCAAAAGCTCCGCTCCAACCATTCTTTAGGTTATCCTCAGTCTTGGCCGGCACCGACATGGTGACTTTAAGGTTTTTCTCCTTTAGTGCACTGCTTAACCTGGCCATAAACTTGTTAAGGGCAGCCCGGTCGGCAGGATCAACATTTTCAAAGTCGATGTTTACTCCATGATAACCATTGCTGATAATTAAATCTGTTATGTTATTGATTGTATTACTCGTAGCTTCCGGGTTGGTCAGCACATTATGAACCGTGTCCCGGCTAAAACTTGAACCGGCCCAGTTATGTATGAGTGCCAGGGTTTTGATGCCGGAGGCCTTAGATGTCTTGAGCGCATTTTGTGGCGCAGCACCTTTTATATTCCCCTGGCGGTCAATCTGGAAGGAAAACGTGGCAATAGCAGTCAGGGCTTTTTCGTTATTGGCAACTGATTTCATTGACCGGTCGTCACCCGGCCAGTCCTCGGCATAATAGCCAAGTACTTCTGTCCTTTGTGGCGGAATCACTACTTCAGGGCTGCCTTGGGGGCCGCCGCCTTGCGTATTGCCCTGATTAGCCTTGGCCGCCATCCGGGCTTTTATTGTTTTGTTTAAATCACGAATCAGCCCAAATACTCCAGCGCCTGAATAAATCTTATCAGTATTCCGGTATACTTCATCCACCGTAGCGGTTAAATTTTCTTCGGCCAAAGCAAGCCCACCCATGCTTAGCAATAAGAATATTACCGCCGCAAAGACAATAAACACCTTTTTCTGTGCAAAGAACCGGCGCTTCCTCATATCCCCTCTCCCCTCAATAATGGACGTTTCTCCTCAAAATAAAGTATAGGGGGAAAAAGGCCGGGTGACAAAGTCGGGAAAGCCGCCGGCAATTAGTTCTACAGCAAAGGTTAACCAAATTTGCTGGTTAGAACAGATATATTTACTTTTTGGCTAGGCTGGGATTTAATGGACAGGCTATTACCGGGCAAATACATGACGACCGATTCTTTTCACCACCGGCCGGGACCATATCCAATTATTGGTGGTTTTGTCCGGGTTATAGTAATAAACCGCATCTTCGCTGGGGTCCTGCCCCAAAACTGCTAATTCCGCAGCTTTTTTAGCTTTTCTGTCCGGTGCCAGCCAAATCTGTCCATCCTCTACAGCATCAAAAGCCCCGGATTGGAAAACAACTCCTCTTAGAGTATTTGGAAAATCCGCTGATTTCGTCCTATTAACAATTACAGCAGCTACCGCTATTTGCCCCTGCATGGGTTCACCCCGGGCCTCGCCATGGACGGCTCGGGCCAGCAGTTCAATATCCTGCCGTGAATATCCCAGCTCCTGCAATGCTTTTTCTTTTTGACGCATAGCCAAAACCCTTTTCATGGCACCGATTGTCTGCATGTCTGCCACACCGGTTACTTTTGACTAACCTTATTTCGCCAGGTGACGCATAACATTTAAGTTATAAGCAAAGTCACCCTGCTCGTTAACCGGTGTTTCTAAAATAAAAGCAACATCTTTAATCGCCGGATGATGCAGTAAAGCCCGGAATCCGGCTGCCCCGATATGACCATGACCAATATGAGCATGGCGGTCTTTTTTCGAACCAAGCTGATACATGGCATCATTGGCATGTATCAGCTTTAACCGGTTAAGGCCAACAATCCTGTCTATAGATTCAATCGTTGCAGCCACTTCCTTTTCCCCGGACAAGTCATACCCGGCAGCAAATCCGTGACAGGTATCGAAACAAATACCGGTTTTCGCATCACCGATGGCAGCCAATACAGTGGCCAGGTGGGCAAAACTATATCCTACTTCCGACCCGCTGCCGGCAGTATTCTCCAACAAAAGAACGGTTTCACCAGAATAATCGCACAATACTTCCTGAAGTGCCCGCGCTACCTGTGTCAGGCCTTTTTCCTCACCAATACCCCGGTGACTGCCCATGTGCAGAACCAGGTACTTAGCCCCCAACATATCGGCCCGCACCAGGTCCTCCTTAACCATGTTAACCGCGTAAGCATGCATTTCCGGGTCACCGGTGGCCAGATTGAGCACATAAGGGATATGTACCACCACAGGAGCGATATCATTACTGACACATAATTGCCGGAACAATGCCACCTCCTGCGGGTCTAATTTTTTGGCTTTGCCTCCCCGGGGACTGCGGGAAAATATCTGACCGGCCCTGCATTCCAGTTGCGCTAAGTCCTGTGCTGCCTTTGCCAGACCTCCGCCAATGGAAATATGAATTCCCAAACGCATTTAGTAACACTCCCTCATATTCATAAGTTCAATTTGAGGTTTTGGCTTTTAAAAAAAATTCAGGCTGTTTTCACCAGCCCGAAGATCTTTGCTTTTTCAGCCAATACTATTGTTCAACTGTCTGTTGTTGCGCTCTGAGCGCTTCCTTGCGGGAAAGGTTGACGCGGCCCTGTTCATCGATTTTCGTAACCTTAACCATGATTTCGTCACCAAGCTTAACAACGTCCTCAACCTTACCTACCCGCTGTTCGGCCAACTGGGAAATATGCACCAAGCCTTCTTTGCCCGGCAGTACTTCAACAAATGCGCCAAAATCCATAATCCGCATAACCTTGCCCAGATAAATCTTGCCTACTTCCACATCCGCCACCAGCGTCTCAATAATCTCCCTGGCCCGCTGTCCGGCCACACCGTCAACAGCAGCAATAAATACCCGGCCGTCATCTTCAATGTCAATCTTCACGCCGGTTTCATCGATAATCTTCTTAATCATTTTACCACCCGGTCCAATAACAGTTCGAATCTTATCCGGGTCTATTGTAAAAGTAATAATACGTGGCGCATACGGTGAAAGCTCCAGTCTCGGTGCCGGCAGCACAGCCAGCATCTTTTCCATTATATGCAACCGACCCCTAAGCGCCTGGTCAAGAGCTCGAGCCAAAATATCCCGGCTAATACCGGTAATTTTGATATCCATCTGAATCGCCGTAATCCCTTTTTGCGTACCGGCTACTTTGAAATCCATATCCCCAAGGTGGTCTTCCACTCCCTGAATATCTGTCAAAACCACAAATCCTTCCCCTTCCTTAATTA
>CAZWUW010000105.1:0-8384 GCA_964636895.1 uncultured Eubacteriales bacterium | reverse complement strand
TCATTTCCATCAACAAGGAAATTCTTCACCGCAAAGCACGGATGGAGCCGAAGCGCAAACTAATGAAAGGACGGCAGGGATTATATCGCCTACGAATTGGCTCTTATCGCATACTCTTTGAAATACAGCATAAGGAGAAGATTATTTACATACAGGCCATTGATTTCCGCGGTGCTATTTATTAAGTGTTTTTGTTGATTAAAAAGCCGGTTCTTCCTTAACGTAGGAAAAACCGGCTTTTCACTTCAATAAATTATCTTAGCGTATATTTATGTTAAAATGTTGGCGATACCCCCAGTAGTTCAAACACCTCATATATTTCTCTGGGAATCACTTCGGTTTTTTCACTTATTTGTTTAATTACTTTTGGCAAGAGCATACGGCCTTCGGCATTGTAATACACTAACAGATTTAATTGAAGTCTGGCAATTGTTTCATCATTAAGGTTAACCTTAAGTTACGCCTCATTTTTATCGCTGCTGAAGACATAGCTGTCATCCCAGACAGCCCAATCACGAGCCGTAAAACAAAGAATTGAGCGGGCTATTAACCCGCTCCCCGTTTTTTTAATCCTCTAACTCCACTATTCCAATCAAATGGCGCTCCTGCCTGACTGTGTGCACAACATCCCGAACCGGCTTTACTGCGACCGGATAAACATCGAGTAACTTGATGCGAAACGACCGATCATAAAACGTTCCGTCAATTTCCACCGCATCTCCCGGTGCTACTTTAACAGTTGTATAGCGGGTACTAAAATCTGCCGCCGGCAAACCATTGACCAACACCTGAGCCCGCCCTAAAGCACTGTAGTCAAGCAGTTCAAAAGTCATCACGACGGCTTTATCCTGGTCATTGTTACCCATTGCAGCCACCGGTCCGTATTCATCCAAGCCGGCCATATCAAGCAGTCCGGCGGTAGGGCTTTGCACCGCCCAAGCCTGAACCAGCACCAATAGCACAGCCGCAGCAATCACCAACCTGACCAGAAATCGTTCAAACCGGCAAAACCAGCGTATAACCTTGTCTTCCCGCCCCATAACTACCACCTCACGGTAATATAGTTATGCTGGCAACACTTAGAATATCCTATCTAGCCCGCTTTCTTAACAAAATCTTTCTTAACAAAATTTTCAGGCTGTAAGGTTTCATACCATAACTGATGTCTGTGTCTAGCATAATCGGCATCGATAAACCCTGTGAAAATACCGGGCAGCAGTTGCCTGTTCTGCTTAAAAACAAAGGCTGCCAAGTGCCCAATAATACCAAATAACAATAGTATTGCCGAAATATTATGCAAGGTAGTGTTCACTAACAGGAAACCGTAATCGAAATTAAAATTAGGCAGGTTTTTAAGCACTTTAATGATGCCGGTCACAATCACCAGCAATATATTGCCACCTACAAATACATACGCCAGCCGCTGTTCGGCCAGGTATTTGCCGGAAGGTGGTTCCTGACCGAAGCCCAGCATAGCCTTGATGATTTTAAACGAAGCGCTTACATCTCCCCGGCGGGGAAGGATAGTATATTCCTTACGCACAACATGATAGACCAAATGGTAAACCACTGCAAAAATCAGGAGGGCAGCAAAAGCATAGTGCAGCAGCAAGGTAATGGCATAATCACCGGACCAGCCCAGACCCGGCAAAGAGGTCACAAAAAAGCGCTCATACATTGGCATCTGACCAAAACCCGAAAAGAAAAGCAGCATGGTGGAAATCGCCACTAACCAATGGACCATGCGAACTGAACCGCTATGCCGTTTAATTCTCATGTTATTCCTCCCCTTTCATCGTTTTCATAGCCGCCCACCCGGCAGCAAAAGCACCGGCCAGCGGTGCCAGCACAAAGCTTAACGCCGTACCGTTTGGAGTTTCCAAATAGTTTTCTACTCCCGGCTGCATCCCCGGGATGCCGATGCGTTCAGATTTGTCCGCCGCTTCCTTTTGCTGCATAATCGCCTGGTGAATTTTTTCAAAAGGCACGGGTGATATATAAAAAGTGGCGGTGCCGTCGTTTTCTTTGTCTCCGTAAATATAGCCGTCAATTTCTTTTACCCTTTGGTAAGCAAGCTGCCTCATCGCATCCCTGGGCCCAAATGTCAGGGCCTTTTGCGGACAGGCGTCAACACAGGCGGGGCTGCCCCCTTTTCCCACTTGGTCGCTGCAAAGGTCACATTTATACATTACACCGCCACCAATATATCCCGGCAGCAAAGTCATATACAAACCGTCGCCGGCCTGCCGTTGGGGAATATTCCAGGGGCATACATCACGGCACTTGGCACCGCCCATACAGTAGCTGCGGTCAATCAACACCGCCCCTTGCTCTGTCTTGCTTTGCACACCAAAGGGACATAACTTGGCACATGGCGGATTGTCACAATGCATGCAGCGGCGCTGTATAAACAATTGATGTAGCCGACCATTATGGTTGACCTGCACCTGCTGTACGTAGGACCAGTTATAAGGAGTTAGTTTGTCTGTCAGGTGTTTTTTACCGCTCCAGTCCTCCTTTTTGTTTTGCGGCCAGTTGGCTGGAATGTCTTTTACCGGCACCGGGTAATTGGCCGCATTTTTGGTTTTACAGGCAGCTACACATTTGGGGACTGCCTCTCCTTTACAGCCGTCACATTTGGTCAAATCAATCAATGTCCCCACCGGCACGTTACCGACTGCCTCAGCCTGCCCCCGCCCTGCGGCCATAACCAAACTGCCGGCCGCAATGGATGCCAGGGAACGTTTGAAAAAATTACGTCGTGTCATATCAGGCACTCTAACCAAACCCCTTCCGCATACCCCCACAGGGTATTATTGTCTATATTATAAATACCCCCGAAACTACTGTCAATAGTTTTTATAATTAAAGATGGTTTTCACATAATACCTATTGAGGGTATTTTAAAAACGCGGGGGTGAAAATACAATAAAAAGTCTGCCGTTTTCACTGCTGGCTAAGAACAAACCATGCTTCAGCCGTGATACGACAGACTATAATTCAATTTTGTTAAAGGAGCTCAACTTTCATTCATTCAGGCTTGCCGCCCAACCGGCCGCATAACCGGTGGAAAAAGCAATTTGCAGGTTGAAGCCGCCGGTATTGCCGTCCACATCGATGATTTCCCCGGCAAAAAACAAACCTTTAATAATTTTTGAGGCCATCGTGCGGGGGTCAATTTCTTTAACCGAAACTCCACCCGCCGTAACAATTGCTTCTTTAATTGACCTGGTGCCGGTTACGGTAACCTGCAGCTTCTGCAAAAGGCTTACCAGTATCTGGCGTTCTTCCCTGGTTATCTGATGCACCGCCTTTTCCCCGGCAATTCCCGATAGTCCGATGATAACCGGGATTAAAGACTTGGGCAGCAATTCTGTAAGAGAGTTTTTGAACTGTTTATTTTTGAATTCCGTAAAATCCCGCTGCATGCGCGCGTCCAACTGTTCCGGCGTGAGCGCCGGTTTCAGATTAATACATACCTTGACTTCCCGGCCTTTATCAAGTTCCAGGCCAATTTTCCGGCTCAAAGTCAAAATAATGGGTCCGGACAAACCGAAATGAGTAAAAATCATCTCCCCAAATTCTTCTGCCAGGGCTTTCCCGCCTGCCCAGGCGGTGACCCGGACATTTTTCAGGGTCAGCCCCTGTAATTCACGGACCCACTCCTCTGCAGTCTCTAAAGGCACCAGCGCCGGCTTAACCGGTACGATGGTGTGGCCCAGTTCCCGCACCAATTCATAACCGTCTCCAGTGGAACCCGTGCCCGGATAGGACGCCCCGCCGGCAGCGATAATCACCCTGTCCGCCTGATAATAATCGCCATTACGGGCAATTACGCCCTTTACGGTATTTTCCCGGCTGGCAATTGCAGCTGCAGGCTGCCCATAAATAATACTGACCCCATTTTGCCGACAAAAACGCACCAGTGCCTCTACGACATCCGCAGCCTGGTCAGAAACGGGAAATACCCGGTCTCCCCGTTCAATTTTCGTTTCCACACCCTGCGTATGAAAAAACCGGATCAGGTCATGATTATCAAACATATCAAAAGCACTGTGCAGGAATCTGCCGTTGCCGGGAATATTTCTGATGAATTCCCGGGTATCGGCCGCATTGGTGAGGTTACACCGGCCTTTGCCGGTGATGAGCAGTTTCCGCCCCGGTCTGTCATTCTTCTCCAGCAACGTCACCCGGGCCCCGCCGGCCGCTGCCTGGCCAGCCGCCATCAGTCCGGCGGCCCCGGCGCCAATAACTATTACGTCCAAATTGCCACCTCCACCTTAGATCAGCCACCTGACCAGCAACGGTGCCAACAACGCCGTGACCAGCCCAGTCAGTACAATTGCCGCACCACTCATGGAACCTTCCACTTCACCAACCTGAATGGCCCGCGAAGTACCGCCCGCATGGGAAGCCGTACCAATACCAATACCGGCAGCAATAGGACTCCTGACCCGAAACAGCCTTAATACCTCGGGTCCCACCATACCGCCAAATATACCGGTCACCGCTACCGCAAAGACAATCAGTTTATCGTTCCCGCCCAGCTTTTCCGTTATACCGAGAGCAATAGGCATGGTCGCCGACTTGGCCGCAATAGAATAAAGAGTATATTCAGCCGCCCCAAGAAATCTGGCAATCAACAGGGTGGAAGCCACCGCGGTCACGGAGCCGGTTAAAACCCCCACCAAAATGGAGGTCATATTAGCTTTGATCAACGGTAATTGCTTATAAAGCGGCACTCCCAGCGCAACAGTGGCCGGACCCAGAAAAAAGGTAATAATCTCCCCGCCACTATAATATGTATCATAGTCAATACCGGCCAGCCATAATACTCCAATCAGCATTGCCGTTGCCAGAATCAACGGATTGAACAGAAAAAAGTGTACCTTTTGATAAAGACGGCCGGCCAGCACATAGCAAAGCAAGGTCAAAGTCACCTGCAGCACCGGTTGTTCAAGAAATTCCGTCAACCCGCTCACCTCTTTTCCCGGCTGTTAATTCCACCGCTTTACCGGTTAATACCAGCACAATCACAGTGCTGGCCAGCAAGCTGACCACAATGGCCAGCCCTTCTTTTTTTAATAAAGGCCAGATTGTTATCAGTCCCACATTCAACGGTATAAACAATGCCATCATATTGTCCAGCAATAAAGTCACGGCCTCTTCCACCTGTTCCAGCTTTACGATGCCTGCTGCCAATGAGATAAAAAGCAGTACCAGGCCGGTCAGATTTCCCGGCAAAATCAGCTGAAAACTCCGTGATAACAACTCGCCCAGGCTTTGCATAAAAAGGAGGATCACAAAACCCTCCAAAATCCGCACCCCTTTTCTCATTTCAAACCCCTTTCCGGCAATTCCTTTAAATTGCATAGTATTAATTTAACACTGTTTAGAGCAATTGACAACATCAGCGGCTGCTGAAAATATTTTCAACTTTTTTGTCTGTAAAAGGCAGGAATTATATTCAATACAGAGAATAAATATTTATGAAAATAATAAAAAGGTTATTACGTCCAGAGTAGCTTAAAGTCCGGAGACGTTGAGAGTCCAGAGGCCAGCATTTATTTGCTGGCCTCTTTACTTTTTCAAAGTTTAATTTTACGAGGAGGTTTTGAGCATGAAAAACTACCTGCAACTAGCCCGGCATGAAGGCAACAACAACCTGTTTGAAGCGGTAGAAATGGCTGTTCTGTCCGGGCTCTGGGGGGTGCCGCTGCACCTCCACGCCGAAGGCCTGCGCGGCACCGGCAAAACTACCATTATGCGGGCAGCCAGGGACATCTGCCCCCCCATTAAACGGATTAAAGACTGCCTGTATAACTGCGACCCGGCCAAACCGCACTGCCCCAACCACCGCCACCTTAGTCCGGAGAATGTGGCGCAATTGGAAACAGAAATTATTCCCATGCCTTTCCTGGAAATCTCCCATTCCGCCAAGATTGGTACCATTGTCGGCAGTATTGACCTGGCCCGCATTACCGATGCCGCCAATCCTACAGCGGCAATTTTACCGGGGGTGATTCCCCAGGCCCACCGGGGTATTATTTTTATTGACGAAATTAACCGGCTGGCAGATACCTCCCCGGAGCTAACCGATGTGCTGCTTGATGTAATGGGTACCAAGCCGGGCCGGGTGCAGATTGAAGAAACCGGATTGCCGGTGGTGGAAATACCTGTTCAGGTAGCTGTATGGTCGGCTTCCAACCCGGACGAAGAACCTGGCCCGCTGGAAGAAATCCGGCGCCAGCTGGCCGACCGCTATGACCTGGCAATCGATATAGGCCGGGCCAACGACCCGGAAGCAATTGCCGAAATCTTAAAACAAAGCAATCTGGCCCGGCGCGGCCAGTCGCCGACCGCCAATAACGACCTGGCCGGAGCTAACCGGGTCAAAAAAGAAATTGCAGAAATTGCCGGCAAGTACGCGGCTCTTGACATGCCGGATTTCCTGCGCAATTTCATTGCCCGGTTATATATTAAATACGATTTGGAAAGCTTCCGGGCTATTGAAGCTATCCAGCTAACGGCCATCTTAAATTGTGCTTTAAGAAGACGTGAGCAGGTGCTAATCAGTGATATATTGCAGGTGCTGCCTATGGCCTTAAAACACAGAGTGGACAGTGAAACCCTAACCAAAATCATGAACAATCTGGATACCGACCCCAACCCATCAGCAAGCGGTACCGACGGAAAAGGCAAGTCCTTTTTTAACCTGTTCGGCCGCAAGCCCGAACATACCGACAGCCAGGCGGCAACAAAACAACACTTGCCGGGAGACGGTCAACTAAAAAAAATATCCGAGGTCAACCTGGATGACCTAATCAAGCCGGACCGCAGCCTGAGCCCCTGAGGAGGCTATTAATATGAACAGACCCCCTCCCTATAACAAGGAACAGCTTGTCAATTTAAAAAACCAGCTGGATCAATCTTTTGCACTTGGCCAAGGCGTCATCATCGGTTCTTCAACGGTAGTCAGCCGAAAAGCGCATATTGAGCCGCGGGAACAACCCGGGCTAGTACATATCCTGATTGAAAAAGACGCCGGTGAGACCTATATGAGCCTAATGGAATATGAAAAAGTCGTGCATATTGACATTTTTCACTATGCTGCGGAAATTGATATCACAGACCTGGCCAATCGTATCAGAAAAGCCATTTCCCGTTTTTTCCAGATATGGCATTGTGAACTCCAAACCATTCCTGCGGAAAAGGAACTGGCAGCCCTGACCCTGGCCCGGGGGATTCACCTAGTAACCGGTGTCGGTGAAGGAACCGTGCTGGAACCCCTCCGGCAAGTATACCCGCCGCCGGCGCGTCTTAACAGTCATGTCCATATTCTGGCCAAAATATCGCCCAATAATTATTCTTTTACCCACTGTATCATCGAAGAAACGAAAAAATCCCTCACTTATCAGGGGGTGAAGCTCAGACCGGTACAACAAATTATCCATATCCATAAGACCCGCTGTTTGAAGTCCGGAGACTAACAGTCCAGAGGCCAGCATATTTCTGCTGGCTCCTTTATTTTATGCCACTATTCAGAAACGGAGGTTCATCCATGAAAGATTACTTGCAGCCACCGCCGCAAACCTGCAAAAACGAAAAGGTTATTACTATCAAACAGTCGGTAATAGCCAGCCTGAGGGGAGTCCCGTTACACAGTCTAGCCCAAACTTTACAAGATAGCAATAAACCGAGGCATAACCTGTGTGCCAGGGAAATATGCACTGAAAAAAAATCCGCCCGGGAAGTTGGTGAAAAAAATGTACAGACCACAAAAAGAGTATTATAACCTTGGTAAACTCAGAGCCATTAACCAGCACCTGCATAATTATTTCAACCGCGACCAGGGCGTAATCCTAGGCAGCACAGCTGTAGTCAGCCAAAAAGTGCATGAGGAAGCCTTGCAAACCCCCGGTGAAATCCATGTTTTTCGTAACCGCGACGCCGGAGAAACGTATTTGCGATTACAAGAAAAACACCAGGTGGTTCATATCGATGTCTTGCACCAAAAAGCTGAAATCAATCAGCACGATTTGGCCCAGCGGCTCCGGCTGATTGTCCCCCATTACCTGGATACCGTCGACCGGAACCATGACTGGACAACAGAGGAAAAAAACTATGTGGCCAACAGTCTGAGCAGGCGAATTCAGGTGTATACCGCCAAAGGACATGGTAATATTCTGGACCCTGGCCAACAGACAGGACGTGGTCCGGATGACCGTTTCCTGAGCCATGTGCACATTCTGGCCCGGCTTAGGGCCCGTTACCTAAGCCTTGCCTACTGTCTGATTGACGAAGTGGAAAAAGCCGTCCGATATCAGGGCGCTGAGCTTCGCCCGGTTTTAAAAATTGTACATTACGGTGCAAGCGATAGTAAT
>CAZWUW010000104.1:0-8449 GCA_964636895.1 uncultured Eubacteriales bacterium | reverse complement strand
TAGGGTGGGGGGGAGGGGGATTTCATTTTTCCCCGGGGGATGCCGGTAGACCGTTATGGAAAAATTTATGTGGCGGATTCCAACAATAACCGGTTGCGGATTTTTAATTATCAGGGCAAACTAAAAAAGATTTTAACCGGTTACTCTTATCCCCGGGGGGTGGCGTTGACCGGCCGGCATATATTTACTGCCGAACCCTTTGACGGTACAGTGGCGGTAGGAGATGATGACGGCGAGATTGGTACCCGGTTTAATGAGGCAGGGCATGAGGCAGCGCATGAAGCCAAAAAGGATGTTATGAAGTATCCCACGTCGGTATTTATTGATGACCATAACCGGCTGTATGTAACAGAATTCGGTAAGTCACGGGTGCTGGTATACAGTCTTGAACCATAAAGAGGTGTTTGTCATGAAAAGCATAGTTAGCGCAGTCATGCTGGCGGTATGTTTGATGTTGGGCCAGATGTTGCCGGCCGGGGCCGCGTACAAACCTGTACACGGTGATTTTGCGCGGGATTCCAGTGGTTGCGGCGCCTGTCACAATACCCATGCGGCCAGCCTGCCGGGGTTACTGGTTGGCGAAGCAGGCTTTAGTCAGACTGACTTTTGTCTGATTTGTCATGGTTCAGGCGCGGAAAGTCCTTTTGATGTTTATAATGGCAGAATCTTATCGGCCGGACCGGTGACTGATAACGGATTTGCCCGATTTCAGGATTATTGGGCAAGTTCCGGCGCAGTATATGCTCATTCAAATGCCGGCGGGTTTTATAATTCCTTCAACAGCAAGCAAAAACAATACCTGCCCAGCACTTCTGTTCATGGCTTAGAGGACACGCGGGGTTATATGCCTCAATACGGGGATTTGATCCCCGGCGGCAGTGCGGAATTGAACGAAGATTTTAAATGCACGTCCTGTCATAACCCGCACCTGGGTGGCTCGGGAGCGCCTAATCCCCGGCTGCTGAAACTCAGACCGCTGGCAGCTACGGGAGACAGGTATGTAACCATGGAATGGGAGAACCCGGCAGACCCCTGGCGGGTAACGGGATATGGCACCGGCATCAATGAATGGTGCGGGGCATGCCATGATAAATTTAACCGGGGTGATAATGCCGGGCATATCAGGTCCGGGAGTGGCCCGTTAAGGCATGCCATGGGTGTCCGGGTTAACACCGCAGCTGTGGATACCGGCATTGATACCGGTGTCCCGCTGGGTAAGACAGGAATAAACGAGTACCTGCATGAACAGTTAAACTGCCTGACCTGTCACCGGGCTCATGGTACAGCGGCCCAAATGACCAGGGAGAAAGTCTTGCCGAACGGGCAAAAAGAGATGATTACGCTGGATAATGCAACTTATCTTTTGCGGTTAAATAACCGGGAAGCGTGTTATAATTGTCATGGTGCTGCAGAATGGAATACAGCAGCTCTGACAAATAATTAATTTTTTATGTATAGAATTGCCGGGAAAAAACAATATATAAACAAGGCTAAAAAAAGGAGGGAAGCGGATGCCTCATTGTACCAGGTGTGGGAATGCTTTTAGTTTTGGCAGTTCAATGATTCCGCCGGCAGCGCTTACCGCTAACGGTCCAATATCAGGTTTGGTAGCTAACTTCGACCGTGATGGGTATATTACGGAAATGGAAAGTACAGGCGCTGATATTGATACGGCTCAGGAAGCGTGGGAGAAGCCGAATGAGTTTTTTGACCTTTGTTATGAGTGTGGCAGCAGCAGAATTGATTGGTCTTAATGCAGATATAATCCTGCAAAATAGCAATTATCGCCCTGGCTTAGCAGGATTTTTTTTTGTTTTGACGAAACTATTTCAATACAATTGGCCTGAGAATCGAAAGGAGATACGGTATGGTGCACACCAAAATCGGTGATGAGCTTATTAATAAGAGTTTACGTTTGCGGATTAGGCTTGATTATAAGGGTGTTAACAGACCTGGCCGGTTTTTTTTCGGGGGCAAAGCGACAGACGAGGTTGCCGAGGAAATAAGGGAACAGCAGGTCGGACTAATGCGCAACATTCCCATGCAGGGGATTAATATTGAAGAAGTTGATATGAGTGCAGATGTTTATACGATTTATGACGAAGAGCACAGTGCCCAGGTTGCTTTTGCACCCGTGATTTTTACCTTGCAGGCCGAAAGCTTGGAGGATTTGGTTAAGTTTATCGTGCGTGAAGAGTTCAGAAAAGTTGAAATCGAAGAACCTGACAATCTCTCACTAACAAAAGTTGATTTGGAAAGACTGCTGTTCAAACTTAGTGAGGAAGTGAAGAACTACCGGGTAATGTTGGAACGCAAATACGCCAACAGGTAATAAAGCGCCAATGCAGGGATGGGGGAGGTTATTGTAATGAATCCGGTCTGTTTGGAAGAAATAGTGCGCCGGGTGGATGAACTCCCGGCTTTACCACAAAATGCTCATCAAGTGATAAAATTAACAGAAGATCCGAAATCAACGGTTACGGATCTCAGTGCGGCTATTTCCCGTGACCAGGCCTTATCCGCCAAGGTGCTGCGGATGGCTAATTCCGCATATTATGGTTATGCCCGGCGGATTTTTACCATCAGCGACGCGGTGTTGATTCTTGGCTATGGCACGATCAGAAACCTGGTGATGGCAGCGTCTGTATACAACGTCATGGACCGTGAACTGCCGGGTTATGTACTGGCCCGCGGTGAATTGTGGAAGCAGTCGATTGTAGCTGCGCTGCTGGCCAGAAAACTGGCCCGAAAATGTGAGTTTGACAATCCGGAAAAGGCTTTTGTGGCCGGGCTGATGCACGATATAGGCAAGATAATTTTAAATACATATATGGCTGATGCCTATACTGTTATTATAGAAAAGGTCAATACGGAAAGAATACCGTTTATGACGGCTGAGGAAGAGGTTTTGGGGTTTAACCATGCCATTGTGGGCGGGAAGGTGGCAGAGAAATGGAACTTGCCTGAAGAACTGGTGGAATCTATTTCTCTACATCATGAACCCCGGGCAGCTCGTGTTGCACCGGCGTTAACAGCCATTGCCCATTTGACGGACGTTGCCTGCATGACCATGGGGATTGGCCTGGGAGGGGACGGGTTATTGTATCCGTATGACGGATATGCTTTAGAGGTTTTAAATATTACGCATCTGGTTTTGGAGGATGTTATTTCAGAGGTTAGTGAGAGCATGTTTGATTTGGGCTCACTTATTCCGGATTAATGCACTTTTAGCATATGTTTTTGCGGGGTGTCGCACAAGCCACTCAAAGCTAATCAAAGCCACTTATGGAGCATTAGTCTCTTTGGGTGGTTTTTTTATGGAAAAAAGTTAAAAAGTTACTTGACCATATATTTAAATATAACTATAATAAAAATGTAATGATAGCAAAAAGATAATGATTACAATAAAATAATTGATTCTAAATTAAACAGCAGCATCTAAAAATTATAAGCTTTTGAAGGGGGAGAGAAGGGTGGAGGTAACCAGGCGCAAGCGAAAAAAAGAAGCCACCAAAGCGAATATTTTGCAAACTGCCATTGGCTTGTTTGAAAAACAGGGTTTTACCGCTACCACCATGAACCAGATTGCTGAAGAAGCGGATGTGGCTTTGGGTACCCTTTATAATTATTTTGCGTCCAAAGAGGCTTTTGTTGGGGAACATATGCGGCTGGAAGTAGAACGGAAATATGCCGAATTATCCGGAGAACTGCAAAAAAAAGAAACCACATATGAAAAACTAATGTTTTTTTGTGATGTGGCTGCTGAATGGACTGAAAATAATCGGACATTAATTGAAATATATTGCTTGGACCCGTGGAACTATTTTTTTGGGCCGACGGAAAAAGAAGTGCCCAGAAGCGGTGTTGATGTGATAATTGCCGGTTTTTTTGCCGAAGGGCAGCAAAAAGGTGAAATCCGCACGGACTATTCCCCCCAAGTGCTGACCAGGCAATTTATGGGAATGTATTATTTTGCTGAATTAAGCTGGTTAGCCAACCCTATGGAAAACAGTATGGCGGCAAATATGAAAGAAGGGCTGGAACTGTTGTTAAAGGGCGTTGTTAACCAGGAGACGGATGCCGGGACGGTTTTGTGGGGCATGTTTTGTTGATGTATAATAACCTTTTTTAAGTGGGGGAGGATTCAGGATGAAGGTAACGGAATTAGCCATTAAAAGACCGGTGGCTATGGTTATGGTGATTATGTTCTTTGTAGTTCTTGGCTTGTTTGGGTATAGTAAAATTGGCTCGGACTTGTTTCCGGAAGCCAACCTCCCATATGTAGCCGTTACTGCCGTTTATCCCGGGGCCGGCGCGGAGGAAACGGAAAGTCAGGTGGTGGATAAGCTTGAAGACGCGTTGTCATCCATCAGCGGCCTGAAAAAAATTACCACCTGGATAAACGAAGGTGTGGCTTTGATCGCTCTGGAATTCACCATGGATACTGATGTAGACGTAGCCGCCGCCGATGTGCAAAAGAAAGTCGATGCCATTCAGGCACAGCTGCCTGACGATGTTATAAAACCTGTTGTCGAAAAAATAAGTTTGAACAATGACCCGGTTATTAGCCTGGCCGTGTCGGGTAAACGTCCGCTAAATGAAGTTTATGACCTTGTCGATGATAGAATCAAGTCGCGCCTGGAAACGCTGCCGGGTGTGGCGCAAATTAATATACTGGGCGGGAAGAAACGGGAGATTCTGGTGGAGATTGACCCCCAGCGGCTGGAGGCTTATGGTTTATCCGTCAATCAGGTTACCCAGATGCTCGAAATGGAGAATATTAACGTTCCCAGTGGCAGTGTGAAGCAGCAGGCATTGCAGTATAACGTCCGACTGACGGGGAAATTTAAAAGCCTGCACGACATTGAGGAAATGATTATCCCGCTGGCGACCGGCTCTACTGTTAGATTACGAGAAATTGCCAGGGTACAGGACAGCTTCGCCGAGATAGAGCAGTATGCCCGTTTAAACAATGATACGGCAGTCGGTATTTTTGTACAGAAGCAGAGTGATGCCAGTATTGTGGATACTGCCGCGGCAGTGCGCCAGGAACTGGAGTTGTTGAAAAAGTCGCTGCCGGCAGACATAAAAATCGATATTTCTGATGACCGTTCTGTTTTTATTGATAATTCTTTAAGTGACACCCAGCGGACACTGATCGAAGGAGTTATTACCACAGGTATTGTGTTACTGTTCTTTCTGCGGGACTGGCGGTCGCTGGTGATTGTCATGCTGGCTATTCCCACATCCATTATAACAACATTTATGATGATGTTTTTCTTTGATTTTACCTTTAACTTGCTTTCATTAATGGGTTTATCGCTTTGTGTCGGGATTCTGGTTGACGACTCGATTGTAGTCCTTGAAAATATTCACCGCCATATGAAGATGGGCAAAGGCCCCATCAGGGCAGCTATCGATGGGCGTGCAGAAATTGGTATGGCGGCTGTGGCCATTACCTTGTCCGACGTAGTGGTTTTCGCACCGATTGCCTTTATGTCCGGTATGGTGGGTCAATATTTTCGTGAGTTTGGCCTTACGGTAGTAGTGGCTACCCTTTTCTCCCTGTTTGTTTCCTTTACCTTAACCCCGATGATGGCTTCCCGGATTTATAAGCAAAATGCCGAAAATGAAGCGGCACCGGCACAGCGAAAAAAGAACCGGTTATGGAACTGGATTGGTGCCAAAACTGACCGCCTGGGTACTATGGTGATAAATTTTTACCGCCTCATTCTGACCTGGTCAATGGGGCATCGTTTGAAGGTATTGTCAGTTATAATGCTGGCCGTATTCGGCAGTTTTGCCCTGATTCCGGCCATTGGTTTTGAGTTTATGGCTAAAACAGACCAGGGGAAATTCAACATTAATGTTAAAATGCCGCCGGGTACTACACTGGCCGTGACCGACAGGGAACTGGCCAAAGTGGAAGCAAAACTGGCCCGGCTGCCTGAGGTGGAGAGCTATTTTTCTATCGTGGGCGGCGGCGGCAGCAAGATGGGCAATGATAAAGTCCCTCATCTGGGCAATATAAAAGTAAAGCTTAAGCCCAAAGAAGAAAGGCAAAGAAATGTCGGAGAAGTGGCCAATGAAGTTAGAACGTGGCGGCAGCAATTTCCCGGTATGGAGCTGAAAATATTGGAAGCCTCCACGCCGGGCATGGAATATACGGAAGCGCCGATTGTTATTGAAATCAGCGGACCGGATTTTGAAGGGCTGGCTTACTATTCCGAAAAAGTCAGGGAAATTGTGGCAAAGACCGAGGGTGTAAAGGATGTTTTCAGTACTTATGAAAAAAGCGGGCAGCCGGAATACCAGGTGCGGATAAACCGTGAACGGGCCGCCGAATACGGATTTACAACCGCTGAAATAGCCGGCGCCCTGCGTACTGCCATGGCCGGTAAAGAGGCCACCAAATTCAAGGAAAATGGCAAAGAAATTGATATCAGGGTGCGGCTCAGTGAAAATGACCGCAGAAGTCCGGAGGATATCGGCAATGTAACTATTACCAACCGGCTGGGCCAGGTATTTCTGATCAAACAGGTAGCTGACATTGTGCCGGCGGACGGACCTACCGAAATTCGGCACATTAACCGCAACCGGATGATTGCCGTAACCGCTAATTATGCTCAGGGTGTTTCCCTGCAGGCTTTGGTAAACAGCTTTGAGGCTGAGTTTGCCAGACTGAATATGCCGTCCGAGTATAAAATCACTTATGACGGGGACCTGAAGATGATGGAGGAAACCAATGTTGACTTGTTTTATGCTTTGGCGCTGTCCCTGGTCCTAGTATATATGACCCTGACCATCCTGTATGAATCCTTACTAACCCCGTTAATTCGCATGCTGGCCTTGCCCTGCGGGATTATTGGCGCCTTGTTGGCCTTGTATATTACAGGCAACTCTTTGAATATGATGTCTATGATTGCCATTATCATGCTGGACGGATTGGCAGCCAAAAACGGTACGCTACTTATAGATTATACCAACACCTTGATGGGAAAAGGGTTATCCCTGCGTGATGCTTTGCTGGAAGCCGGCACCACCCGGCTGCGGCCGATTTTTATGACCTCAATTACGATGATTTTCGGCATGCTGCCGACAGCCCTGGCGATGGCCGATGGTGCGGAACTCCGTAAAGGCATGGGAATTGTGCTGGTAGGCGGTTTGATTACATCTACCTTGCTAACACCGATACTGATCCCTGTAGCATATACGTTAATTGATGATTTGAAACACTGGGGCGTAAGGACGGTGCGCAAGCTGCGGGGCAAAAAAGAAACACCAAGCGGTGTGACATTATAGCATGGTTTATCCGTGCTGGTACTTTTTTCGTTCGTCCCGGATGATGTTCACCAGGGTATTTTTATCACTGTCGTCAACAATGTAGACATTTCCTTTACCTGCAGCGGCAAGGTCAGGCAGGAATTTATGATTTGGGTCAATGCCAATACAGACAAAACGCAGCTTTCGTTCTGCAATCATGGCGGCGGCTTTTAATGCATCGGCGATGGGGTCAATTGTCCACAATGGATAATTGGGGATGCCGTCGGTAATCAGTATCAGCAGTGGATTGCGCGGCCGCTCTTTTTGGAACAGGTCCAGAGTTGTGGTAATGCCTTTGGCCAGCGGGGTCAGACCTTCCGGCCTGATGCCGGCAAGCCCTGTGTGCAGTTCGTCATAGCTGCGGGTAAAAGGTACTGCCACTTTTGCGTGCTGTTCCTGAAAAGTAACAATAGCTACTTTTTCCCTGGTGGTTAGCAACAGGTGTTCGGCAACAAAATTTACTGCTTTGATGCGCTCGCCCAGCATACTGCCGCTGCAGTCGATAAGCAGACAGGTGTCTACCGGTGCGTATGACTTTCGGCCATAAACCAGGATGTCCTGTTTTTCGATTTTCAGTGATTTTTGGCCGCTGAGGAAAGATCTTTTGGCGGCCTGGACAATAGTTTCAGGTATTGCTACTTCGCTCGCCCAGGTCTCGTTTTTCGCCGGCAAAACTTTGCGCCGGTTGGGAAACTGCCTTTCCTTTGAACGCAGGTGGGAGTAATGATATGTTTGACAATTTACTTTGTCGGCGGGGAACTTGCGGATTGACTTGCGAAGCTGTGCGGCCAGGTCTTTTTTATGCCGCTGCAAGAATTCTTCCAGCTCATGGCCAAGGTCTGTCAGGGTATAGCCCAGTAATGATTTTTTGATTAATTTGTCAGCTGACATCTGCTGCATTATTTTGTCCAGGTCTTCGTGCCGGCGGTGTAAATTATGAAGACGCAGATTTTTCATGGGTGCCAGGGCCTGGAAAAAGTCTCCTACCGCATCTAGGCTGCCCATCCGGATAGCTAGGCTCATTATAATCTGGTAAAGGTTTTGGCGGCGGATTTTTTCGGGCATGCCGTTATTAATCTGAGGCAGATAAATTCCGGTGGGCAGTTGCATAGCATCATTACTATCG
>CAZWUW010000103.1:0-8605 GCA_964636895.1 uncultured Eubacteriales bacterium | reverse complement strand
TTACATCCTGCAGAGTGGCAATTAAAACAAAAGCACAGATTGACAGGGCTATTACCGCATAAGGTTTGGTAATCCCGGCGAATAGCATGACCAGCATAGAAACCATTGCTGCGGCAAAGGGAATGATGAAATTGACCAGCAAATTCTTCACAGTTGTCCGCCGCCAGGCAATTAACGGGCATATCCCCATCAACAGCACAAAGGCCAGACCAATCGGCGCATTGATAGCATTAAAGAATGGTGCGCCCACCGTTACCTTGTTGCCGGTAAAAGCTTCGGATACGATGGGGAATACCGTGCCCCAAAAAACACTGAAAGCAGATGCCACAAAAAGCAGATTATTTAACAGGAAGCTGCTTTCCTTTGATACAACACCTTCAAATTCATTGCTTTGCCGAAGAAGCTTTAGGCGGTCAGCGACCAGATAAAGAGAGGCCATCATTAGCAGAGTGGTGAAAACCAGGATAATCATACCCAGATCAGACTGGCCAAAGGCATGTACCGAGGCTACTACCCCGCTGCGAACCAGGAAGGTACCAAATAAAGTTAAACAAAAAGTAATAATAATCAGCAGCATATTCCATATTTTCAACATATTTTTTCGCTCCTGCACCATCACCGAGTGCAGAAAAGCCGAACCGGTCAGCCAAGGCATCAGGGAAGCGTTTTCCACCGGGTCCCAGGCCCAGTATCCGCCCCAGCCCAACTCCACATAAGCCCACATCGCGCCCAGCAGGTTGCCCATACTCAGGAATAGCCAGGATATAATAGTCCACTTGCGCGTCACCTTAATCCAACGGTCGTCAGTTTGTCTGGTAATCAGCGCAGCGATGGCAAATGCAAAAGGCACCGTAAAACCAACATACCCCAGAAATAAAGTCACCGGATGAAAAATCATGTACGGGTTTTGCAGCATGGGGTTTAAGCCGTTTCCCTCCGTCAGATAGCCGGCAATTTTGGCAAAAGGGTTGGAATTATAGCATAAAAGAAACAGGAAAAATATAGTTACCACCGACATAACTGAGCCAACATAAGGCATCAGATCCCGGTCCTTTTTGCCGGTCACTATAACGGCGGCAATAATGGTCAGTACCCAAGCCCAGAATAGCAACGAACCGTCATTTCCAGCCCAGAAAGCAGTGATTTTGTAAAAGGTGGGCAAATCCGTGCTGGTATACATGGCCACATATTCAACAGAAAAATCACTGTTCACTAACAGAAAAACCAGACTAGCCGACGCAATGGTTGTGAACAGCGCCGCTCCCAATACCCCCCCGGTGGCGCTGTCCAGCAAATCTTTCCTGTCCAAGCGCAATCCCAAGATATACGTCACCAATGCATATACGCTCATTATCAAGGCCAGTATTAAAGCAAAATACCCTATATCAGCCATTAAAATTCCTCCTCCAGTCTCTGGTAAACCTAGTTGTCTGCTTCAATTTCCGCTACCAGTTCAAGATATGTTTCTTCACTAATTTCTCCGTCTAACAGCATTTGGCGAAGTTGCCTCTTTTCCTGGACCTGTCTGTCGGTATATGCCGGCTTGCCGCCACCGGTCGCCTTTCTGATGCTACCAGCCGCCCGCCTGCTGCCTGCCTCCGGTCTTCCCCCTCCGTTTGCCAGCCTGCTGTCTGCGTTTTGCCTGCTGCTACCGGCCGGTTTATTGTTAGCCCCCCGGCTTTTTTGATTACTTGCCCTGGGACTGACCGCTGCTTCTTCATTATCCCGGTTACGTGAGGCGCGCACGGCAATTATCACAATAAATAAGAAGAAGACAACCATAGGTATTATAATCGTGGCACTGCTTAACTGATTTTCGCCTGCTTGTCCCGCAGCTGGCTGCCCTGTTGCACCGGACGGTTTTTGTACCGATGGGCTGGGGTCATCTTTGGTGTAAGAAACCTTCAAATCAATCTTATCTCCGGTCTTTAAACTGGTAGAATTAAGACCGTAAACCTGAAAACCGTGACTGTCCTGCCCCAGCAGCTGTCCTGCCGGTTCCATTTTGAAATTACTTGCTTTCAAAGGCTGTAACACAAAAACCTTTGCCTGGTCTACAGGCTGGGCAGCTCTGAACTGATAGGCAAAAACCTTATTTCCGGTTCCCGGCAAAGGATTATAATAAAACTCCAGGTGAATCGGATAACTGCCATTTGGCTGGATGGACTGAGACGGTTTCCAGACAAACTCGGCATAATCACCCTTGTCTTCAACCCTGACCGCCAGATGAGCATCATTAGGATTGTTTGTCTCTTTTACAATATTGTTAGTCGTACTTTTGGGCACCGGAAATCGTATTTCCCCGGTATATGGCTGGCTTGTGGTATTCATGAAATTAATTGTGCACAACACCAGTACATCTGTCGTGTCATATTCCGGCATTACATTTATTTCCAGATTGGAAATCTTCACCGGACTTGCTTTTTCGGCATACACAGGTGTGGCCAAAATAAGCAGCAAAGAAAGTACTGCCGCCAGCACCTTCGGGAAACGTTTGCGCATAATTTAATCCTCCCTCTTATGTCGGTAAGTACTTTCAAATTGTAAATCAGATTTGTGTCAAACCTATGGCAAAAATAAGTTAAAATTGTAACATTAAAAAGAGGCAACAAAAAAACGCCGTTGCCGGCGTTTAATACCTTTAGTTTCTATTTACCACAGGCAGGGTAAAACCGAATACCGCGCCTGCTCCCGGCTCACTGTCCAGCGAAACCTGTCCACCGTGTTTTTGCACAATCTCCTGCACAATAGCCAAACCCAAACCCGTGCCGCCTTTATCCCGGCTGCGGGCTTTATCGACCCGGTAAAAACGCTCCCATACTCGTGGTTGTAATGTCTTAGGAATGCCAGGACCGTTATCGGCAATTTCCACGAAAACCCTATCATTAATCAGCCGGGCAGAAATCAGGATTTTATCTCCTTGCGGCGAGTGCCGGACGGCATTTTCCAACAGATTGTGCACAACCTGTTCAATCCGGTCTTCATCACCATAACACAAAGGGATGTCGCCGGGCACTGCAGTAATTACAGCAAGGTCCCGCTCATCCAACCGGGGTTTCAGGCTGGCCGCAGCCCGTTTAATCACGTTGCCAACCGGAAACGGAGCCATCGCAAAATGAACTCGCTGAGCGTCATAACCGGAAATCTCCAACAGTTCATTCACCAGCTTACTTAGACGTCCAGTTTCTTTCCGGAGAATAGCCAGATACCTGCTCTCTTCCTGCTTATCCTTACTCTTGCCTTCAATAAGAGCATCAATAAAACCCTGCACCGATGTCAGCGGGCTTCTTAATTCATGCGAAACATTGGCTACAAAATCCCGGCGCATCTGCTCATAGTCAGCCAACCGTTGAGCCATATAGTTAAAAGTCTCTGCTAACTGACCAAATTCATCCCGGGACTTGACCTGCACCCGGTCGGAAAAATTCCCGTCGGCAATGCCATGAGCTACCATGGTCACCTCCCTTAATGGTCTGGTGATATAACGGGAAAGGAGAAATCCCATTATTGCAGAAACAATAATACCCAGCACAGACGCCCAGATAAAAATTTCCTTCATCCTGGTAAAAGCATCGTTAACTCCGGTGACCGGCGTATATAAAATTATTGCGCCGATAAACTTACCTTGTTCAAGGATTGGTGTAGCCGCCTGAATTACAGCTTCTTGAAAAAACTGCGACTGTCCCTTCCGAACGGTGATCCGACCATTTTTTAGCTGTTTTAAATCAGCCGCTTCCACCGTACTTCCCTCACAGTGCCAGTGATTGGCAGAGGCAGCCAACACTTGGCCGGAACTGCTAATTACCCATGCTTCAGTTCCCAGAATGCGATCGGCCCGGTTCAGCGAATTAATTACCGGATGAGGGTCCTGTCCGCTGATCAAGATGGGTTTAATCAAATCTGCCAGCTCCCGGCTCCTTACCAGCAGTTCCCTTTCTTTACTCTCCAGCAGATAGCTTTGTACCATAAAATATTGCATGCCACCCACCACAGCCATAGCCAGAAAAACAACTACTACATAAGTAACCAATACCTTTGCAAAAATATTAAGCCTCATTATACCGGCACCTCAAATTTATAACCAACGCCCCAAACCGTCTGAATATAAACCGGTGCTTCGGGGATAGCTTCAAGTTTGCGCCGCAGTCTTTTTATCGTACTGTCAATAGCCCGGCTAGCGCCCAGATAATCAAAGCCCCAGATTTTTTGCATTATATGCTCGCGGCTGAAAACCATGCCCGGATTAGTGGCGAAAAGCCATAACAAATCAAATTCCTTTATGGTCAGTTCCACTTCCTGAGCATTAACAGCTACCCGGCGGTTAGATTTATTGACCACCAGGCCCGGATATTCGATGACCTGGGCGCTCTCCTCCCGGATACCCTTAAACCGCCGCAGTACCGCCCTGGCCCTGGCCAATAATTCTCTGGGGTTAAACGGCTTGGTAACATAATCATCCGCCCCCAGTTCCAGGCCCAGAATCTTGTCTATTTCATCACTTTTAGCTGTCAGCATGATAATTGGGGTTGTCCCTTGCTGCCTTATCCGGCGGCAGACATCCCACCCGTTAATCCCGGGCAGCATGATATCAAGGAGCAGCAAGTCGAACCGTTCCTCGCTGTACATTTGCAGGGCAGTTAATCCATCGTAGGCAACAGCAATATCGAATTCCTCATTAAAGTAGGTCCTGACCAGTTCACAGATATGTTCTTCATCATCTACAACCAGCACTTTAGTTCGGTTCATCGATATCCCCCCCCGGTTAGCTAAGACCTGGGCGCCCAGATAATGATAGCGCCGCCGATTAAAGCAATTGAGGCCCCTAGCCAGTCATATAAGTCAAAAGTCTGCTTATCAACTACCACACCCCAAATAAGAGCCAGAATTATGAACATCCCACCGTAAGCAGCATATAAACGACCAAAATTCACATGCGGAATTTGCTGCAGAGTAGGGATAATCCCGTATACAAATAAAATAATGGCCCCGATTAATCCGTACCACCAGCCTTTCCCCTCTTTGAGCCATAACCAAACCATATACCCGCCGCCAATTTCCGCCAACCCGGTTACGAAAAAAAGAAAGGCCGACTGTAACATTGATTCACCCTCCAAAAGTTCTTAAATCTACTTTGATAATTATTTTCATTATAAACTAAGTTTAATAACTATTCTACAAAAATTATTTCCACTATGAATGCTTTCTACTCTTGCACCCTGAACAACCGCATCCCATTGAGGATAACCAACAGGGCTAGGCCAACATCGGAAAAGAGCGCCGCCATCCATAAGTTTATCAGCCCAAAGGCGGCCAGCACCAAAAATATTAGTTCCACTGCAATGGCGAAGGTAATGTTCTGTTTAATTACCCGCACAGCCTTACGGCTTACTTTCATGGCGTAAGGCAGTTTGGATAGGTCGTCGGCCATCAGGACTATATCCGCCGTTTCCAGGGCCGTATCCGTGCCTGCACCGCCCATGGCAATACCCACGGTAGCCGTGGCCAGGGCCGGAGCGTCGTTTACTCCGTCACCAACCATCCCTACCTTGCCATACCGACCCAGTAATTCTTTAATCGCCGTCAACTTATCTGCCGGCAACAGTTCGGCCTGGAACTCGTTAATCCCAACCTTCTCGGAAATGGCCCGGGCGGTCCCCAGGTTGTCACCAGTGAGCATGATAACCTTTTCTAGCCCAGACTTTTTAAGCTTCTGCACGGCAGCAACGCTGGTTTCTCTAATTACATCGGCTACAGCCACGAGTCCGTATAGTTCCCCGGCGCTGCCCACCAGCATTACGGTTTTGCCTTCATTTTGCAGTCCGGCAATAACTGCCCTTTGGGTTTCTAAATCAATGGCCAGTTCCTCAAAGAGCCGGGGATTCCCAATGTAAAAAAGCTCTCCGTCAATTGCCAGCTTAGCACCCTTGCCGGTGATAGACTCAAAACCTTGACCTTCCCGGATTTTGGTGCCTTTATCCCTAACATATCTTAAAATGGCCTCCGCCAAAGGATGCTGGGACCTGATCTCAATGCCGGCAGCTATGGCCATAATCTCTGCCGGCGTCCTGCCGCCTGCCGGGACAACATCGGTAACCTCCGGCCGCCCGGTGGTCAGAGTGCCGGTCTTGTCAAAGGCGATAGCCTTCAAGGCGCCGGCTGCCTCCAGGTAAGCGCCGCCTTTTATCAATACCCCTTTCCTGGCAGCGCTGCCGATAGCCGCCACAATGGATACTGGGGTGGAAATGACCAAAGCGCACGGACAGGAAATCAACAACAGGATTAAGGATTTTTTAAACCACGGGACAAAGGGCTGGCCGAAAAAGAGTGGGGGTATTACTGCCAGGAGGATGGCGCCAATGATGACCACCGGTGTATAATAAGCGGCAAAAACATCAACAAACTGTTGGGAAGGCGCCTTCTGGCCCTGAGCCTCTTCCACCAGCTGAATAATTTTAGCCAAGGTAGTGTCTTCCACCAGCTTAGTAACCTCTATCTCCAGGAAACCTTGTTCGTTAATAGTACCGGCAAAAACCCCATCCCCTGGTTTTTTATCAACGGGCATGGACTCCCCGGTTATAGGAGCCTGGTTAACTCCCGAGCTGCCGGCGGTAACCCTGCCGTCCATGGCGATGCGTTCACCGGGTTTAACTATAATAACATCCCCTATTTCTATCTCATTTAACGGCAGGCACATTTCCCTGCCGTCTCTTCTCACTAATGCCTCTTTCGGTGACAAATCCATTAATGCGCGAATGGAATTTCTAGTCTTTTCCAGGGCAAAGGCCTGCAGCGTATTGCCTATGGAGAAGAGCGCCACCACCAGACCACCCTCCAGCCATTCACCTATCGCCGCGGCGCCCAGCACAGCAATGGTCATCAGCACGTTCATGTCCAGGCTAAAGGTTTTCAGCGAATAAAAAGCATTTCTGGCCACAAAATAACCGCCGGTTAAAATAGCCAGCAGGTAGAAAATGTTAACAGTTTTTTCCTGAGTAGCAAAAAACGAAAGCATCAACCCGCTGCCTAAAAAAACAACGGAAATGGCTGTCAAGATAGTCTTGACATGCTTCTCTAAAAAAGGTTGCTCACGCGCGGTTTGCTCCCCCCCTACCGGCTCTGCGCCATAACCGCTTTCGGCCACGATGCGGATAACGTCTGCCGCAGTGCCGGTATGCCGGACAGTACATTTGGCCGCACCAAAATTAACAACGGCTTCTTGAACCCAGGGCTGGGCCGACAATTTCTTCTCCAGCTTGGCGGCACAGTCGGCACAATCAAGGCCTTTTAAACGAAATACCATAGTTGTGGCGGCCTTACCACTTGTGCGGCCTTCCATGATTGCAGTTTTAGTGACCATGTTATCTCCTCCCCGATAATAATATTTGAATATATGTTCATGCGTTCTAGTTTAATCATAAAAAAAAATGAGGTTAAAGTCAACCCCATTTTTATCAACTGCAAACTTTTTAACTGCCATATCTTTAGCGCGGTTAGCCGCCCACCACTCCATATTTACCCGACAGGCTTCCAAATATTAAACAGCACCATTACGACTACCATTGCTGCCGCTATTAGAAGCGCAAAACGCTGCTTGGTTTGACAATTTATCACCGTCATCGCCAAAGCTGAACCAATGGCATCATTGATTAAGTCAAAAATATCCGCCGACCGTCCGGGAACAAAATACTGATGAAATTCATCAGTGGCTCCAAAAACAGTGCAAATCAATATTGTCAGCCCAAAAGGCCGGTGCCGCCCATTGGCTTTAACTAAGCCATAGTATACTAACAACCCCAGCATGAAATATTCTCCAAGATGACCCAAATCAAGATTAGGCATAAAAGGAAACATATTACCAATTTCACTACCGGTACGGCCGGACAAGTAAAAAATTGCCCCCATCCACACTACGGCAGGAACCCAGTATTTGTATTTTGCCATTTTTTACCTCCGTTAAAATCAATATAGTACAAAAAGAACTTACCACGTGCGTAAGTTCTTTGTCAATATTATACGTTTTGTGCCGCCTTCTGTTTGGCAACCTTGACCCGCATATCTTTATTCAGAGTTTTTTTCCTTAGACGGATGCTCTGCGGAGTAATCTCCACCAACTCATCATCTTCAATAAACTCAATAGCCTCTTCCAGGGAAAATAAGCGCGGCTCCTTCAGCCGTGTAGCCTCCTCGGCATTGCTGGCCCGCATGTTGGTAAGGTGCTTTTTTTTGCAGATATTCACTTCCAGGTCCTTATCCCGGTTGTTTTGGCCAACAATCATACCTTCATATACCTTGGTGCCGGGGATGATAAAAAGCGTCCCCCGTTCCTCTACCGAACTTAAGCCGTAAGCATTAGCCTCGCCATCTTCCCAGGCAATCAGCGCCCCCTGGTAACGGCTTTGTATTTCGCCTTTAAACGACTCGTACCCGTGAAAAGTATGATTCATAATACCGTTACCGCGGGTTTCCGTCAAAAATTCAGAGCGAAAGCCCAGCAATCCCCTGGCCGGAATCTTAAACTCCAGGCGCATCCGACCGTTTCCGGTGGTAATCATATTAATCATTTCCGCTTTTCTTCTGCCCAGGTTCCCCATTAACGGCACCATGG
>CAZWUW010000102.1:6695-8717 GCA_964636895.1 uncultured Eubacteriales bacterium | reverse complement strand
TATTTTCTCATAGTCAGGGTCATTTGACCATGCACCCGTTTATTAAGCGCTTACTCTACGGTCTGCGACTTATTATCCCAATTAGAAATATTTGCGCCTTCATTAAATCTTACTTTACCCATCGCGTGGTATTAGTACGCAAATGGCAGGCTAAATATATGTAGACTAAGTAATACTTTAGTGTAATAAATAAATAATTCGTATAACTTTAAATTGATAATATGTTGAAGCTTAAAAGGGTATTGGGCTTACTCAAGTAAGTTGAAGCTATTAAACAATGGCTGTTGAAAAAATGCAGTAATACATTTAGCTATGTTAGCGATTAATTGCTACTTGAATAAGGCCGTGATTTATGATAATATATAAGCTGTTGATATGTTCCTCGGTAGCTCAATGGTGGAGCACCCGGCTGTTAACCGGTAGGTTGCAGGTTCGAGTCCTGCCCGGGGAGCCAATTAAAAAAAAGAAGCTAGCAACTTATGTTGCTAGCTTTTTTGCGATTATTGTTCTGGGTACGGAAGTTTTTGTCTGTCAAATTCAGCCGGAGCCGATTGAACAACAATGCCCACTCTTTAAAAAACAGGCCCAGGAGAATCTTGAAAAGGGAAAAGGCGTTGGTAAAGCGTTGGTGGACGGGCCATTTCAGTTCATCTTTGCCGCATATTGTATGCCTGTTCACCTGCTCGACAACTAATTTGATTTCCTGCAGACGCTTGTCGCGTTCCGGTTTATCGGTGATAAGCATGATTTCGTCGATGTCTTGGATAATTTTTCCGGCCATTTTAATTCGGTAATCAATGTCATTAAATAATCTGTCATCTATCAAACCGTACTCGTGCTTGAGCTTATTAAGCCTTAGGGCTGCTTCATAAGTTGATGCTACAATTTCATCCCGGGTCATGGAATCCGTTTCGTAACTTAAAATGTATTTCCAACTGGGCATGGTCAAACCTTGCCGGTGTTCTTCCAGGGTGCGGTAAAACTGGCGATAGCCGAATTCTTCCGGGTTCTCAAAGGCCCGGCAGCCGGGATCCAGGAACGGGCCAGCGGAGCTATGAAGAAGCACAGCCGGTGGTCGCCGTTGAATTTTTTCAATAAGGTGCGGCAGTAATCAACGGCCGAAACAGCATCATCGTAAGTTTGCTTAGGGATGCCGGTCATAAAGAAAATATCAATTTTGCGACAGCCATTACGGAGAGCAGATTCTAATGTGGATTCGATTAGTTCGTTTTTTACCGGCAGTTTGCCGTTGAACTTGCGGATATGTTCGAGATGTGATTCCAGTGTAATTTCAATACTGAATTTTGGGATGGCTTCAGCCAGCTTGCCAAAAAATTCATCGCCGGCCGGGAAGAAAAGTTCAAAGACCAATTCATTTTGAATATTTTCCTGCTTTAGTAGGGTTATAAATTCTTCTGTATACTCTGGACCGGCCATCCGGAAGTCATTAAGAATAAAAATAGGCGCTTGTCCAAGCTGTTTCAAGAAACGAATATCCTCAATAAGTACTTGGGGTGAGCGAAAGGCGGGTTTATCCCGGTTACAGATTTTTTGGTAGGCCGATTTTGATCCGCCACAGATAGAACAATTTTGTGTACAGCCGCGGGAGGTTAACAGGGCGGTAACCGGGTATCTGAGCCATTCCAGATAGGGCACTGTGTTATGTAAATTAGCGTATTTAAAGACTGACCGCACAACATATTTGTAACTTGGAATTGAAGTATAGTCCATATCAGGGGGCACGTTTGTCAAAGGGTTTATGTGAGTCTGCCCACTTTCATCTTTCCAAGTAAGATTTGGAATATTATTAACGGGTAGGCCTTGGCGGACGGCGGAAAGCAGTTGCCGTACCGGCTCTTCCGTAGAGTCACCCCTGATTACAAAATCCACACAGGGATAGCTGATTAACTCTTCATGATAATAGGAGGACGATAAACCACCAAAGAGCACCGGAGTATCAGGATGATATTTTTTAATGATCTTGGCAATTTCCACACTACCATGGGCATGGGGTAAACAGTG
>CAZWUW010000102.1:0-6685 GCA_964636895.1 uncultured Eubacteriales bacterium | reverse complement strand
TTTCTATTTACAATTGTCATGGGGTAATCTTGTTAGGTAAATGTGAAACATACCGTCGGTCAATTGGGCTATAACCTTTTCCACATCGTACTTGGGACTTCGTAACATTTGGTAAGCGAGGTTGATAATCTGCACATTAAAGCCGCTATGTTCCAAAGTATCCGCAATACTGGTAATACCAACAGGATACATTTCAAAAGTGGGTGATGATGGAACCACATCGCTGATAGGGCCAAACATGGTAGTATCCTTGCGAAAATCATATACACTTGGTGGGTGAAGAAATACCAGGTCTTTTCTAAACATGTTCAACATTACTAAATACTCTCCCCCTTTACATAACAAAACAGTCGGAAAATTATAAAAATTAGAAACAAAAAAATTAAAGCCTGTAGCGGCAACTAAGTACATTTTATCACAATCATTTATGGCCGTAAACACATTTTTCTAATTGTAGGAAAAAACTACAGGCAGCTAACGCCGCCTGTAGTTGTTATTTACAGAATGGTCTTGTTTAAACAAACGTAATTTGGTTCGGTAAAGCAACAATTTAATTTCAGTAAAGAAGAGCCTGACAAATATATCGGCCATGGAAAAGAAATTGCCAAAGCGTTGATGAATCGGCCATTTGAGCTCGTCCTTGCCGCAAATGGTATGACGGTTCAAATTCGCCACTTTGTCTTTTAATTCTTGCAACCGTTGTTGCTTTTGGGAATCATCTTCGATTTCCAAAATAGTGTCCATTTCGTCCACAACATCTTGGGCACTTTTTATCCGAAATTCTATTTGTTGATATAAGTCCTCATCAATTAAGGCATATTCAAATTTCAACCGGTTCAGACGTAACGCTGCTTCATAAGTTGACCTGACAATTTCATCCCGGGTCATGGCATCTGTTTCAAAGCTTAAAATGTGCTTCCAACTTGGCTGTAACAAGGCTTGACGATGGTCCTCCAAAGTGTGGCAGAATTTTTTGTAACCGTATTTTTCGGGAAACTCAAAGGCTAGACTGCCGGGGTCGAGGAACGGCGCCAGTGGTGCGACAAAGAGGGCTAATCGGCTGTCGCCATTAAATTTTTCCAGCAGGTGCCGGCAGTAATCAATGGCGCTTACCGCCTGGTCATAAGATTGTTTGGGAATTCCGGTCATAAAGAAAACATCAATTTTCCGGCACCCAAACTTAAAGGCGGAGGCAATAGTATTTTCAATATCCTCGTTGGTACAGACAAACTTTCCGTTTAGTCGGCGAATAGATTCGATATGGGTTTCCAGGGTCATTTCTAAACTGAATTTTGGCACTGCATCAGCAATCATCGAGAAATATTCATCATCTGCCGGGTAAAATAATTCGATGACCAGCTCGTTTCTGATTTTTTCCGCTTTCAACAGGGAAAAGAACTCTTTTACATATGCCGGGCCGGCTTGCCTAATGTCATGGAGGACAAAGATAGGAGCCTGGCCAAGTTTCTGGATGAGCCGGATATCTTCAAGCAATGCTTGGGGAGAACGGTAAGCAGGTTTTTTGCGGTTACAGATTTTTTCATAAGCAAACTGTGAGCCGCCGCAGATGGAACAGTTTTGGGTACATCCCCGGGCAGTCAGTAAGGCCGTAATGGGATATTTGATCCAGTCCAGGTACGGCATAGTATTGTGCAGGTTGCCATATTTGAAAACTGAGCGCACTACGTAACTGTAGCAGGGCACTGCCACGTAATCAATATTGTCCGGCACATGGGTTAAAGGATTAACCTGGACACCCAGTTCGTTCTTCCAGGTAAGGTTGGGAATTCCAGAAAAATCCTGCTGCCCGCCGGTAATAGCACACATTAACTGACGTGTTGGTTCTTCGGTGCTGTCGCCCCGCACAACAAAGTCAACACAGTCATATGTTAACAATTCTTCGTGGTAATAAGAAGCGGATAGACCACCAAAAATGACCGGTGTTGCCGGATGATATTGCTTGCAGATTTTGGCTATTTCAATACTGCCATGGGCATGGGGCAGCCAGTGCAAATCAATGGCAAAAGTTGTAGGGTTAAGCCCGGCAATAACTTTTTCCACGTCATAATTAGGGTCTCTCAGCATGCGGTAAGCCAAATTGATAATCTGTACATTAAAACCGTTTTGCTCGAGAGTTTCAGCAATGCTGGTGATGCCAACCGGGTACATTTCAAAAGTCGGTGATGAAGGCACAACATCACTGATGGGTCCAAACATTATGGTGTCTTTGCGAAAATCATAGACGCTTGGCGGATGAAGAAATACAAGGTCTTTCTTAAATAATTGCTGCAGCATCTTAGCCACCTCTTCCAAGTTGATGTTGCCTTGCCATTACTAAAGTGGGGTTTTTCACAATTAGAAGACGCCAAATCCTTACACGTGGCTACATTTTATCACAGCCAAAGATATAATTGAAGAAAAAAATTTTACCGAAAAAACATGTTTGACTATTTCTGACCTTCATAACAGTATGTAAAGCGACAGATATGCGTAAAAACAGCGAATTTTGACGTAATTCTAAAGTTGAATAATACCAGGATATTGTGTATATAATAGAACAAAGGTCAGGGAAGGTCAAGAAGGTGAGGTGATGTTATGCCGGGGATTGCCGATTATGTTGAGCAGTATATCAAAGTATTGTTGGGACAGAGTGCGGGCGGGGAGATTTTTATCCGCCGGAATGAACTGGCGGATAAATTTAATTGTGTCCCTTCTCAGATAAATTATGTCCTGACCACCCGGTTCTCTTTTGATAAAGGATATATTATTGAAAGTCGAAGGGGTGGCGGCGGCTTTGTAAGGATTGTCCGGGTGACGATTAAGGACAAAAGAAAATTACTGCAAATTATCATGGAAACGGTGAGTGATTCCATTACCTTAAGCAGGGCGGCGGCATTGATAGAACGACTATATGACGAAGGCGTAGTAACTGGTAGGGAGGCCGCAATAATGCTGACGGTACTTGAAAAAACGGCTAATCCGCGAAATCACGATGATGACCGGGAACGGTCTAATATTTTACGGGCTGTTTTGGTAGTGTTATTACAACAAAGCCCTTAGATTGGGGGGGATTATTATGTTGTGTGAAAAATGTCAGAAAAGACCGGCCACTGTATATATGACTAAAATTATTAATGGCGAAAAGACAGAATCTAATTTATGTGAAATTTGCGCCCAGGAAAATCAGCATTTTGCTTTTGGTTTTAATCCCAATTTTATTTTACAAAATATTTTTGCGGATTTTTTTGATAATGCCCATTCGGCCGCCGGTTCAGTTAAAATTGCCGGTAATAAGCCTTTACATTGTGACAATTGTGGTTTTTCCGAAAAACATTTTGCGCGTATGGGGCGATTAGGTTGTAGTAGGTGTTACGATATTTTTGCACCAAAACTTGACCCGCTGCTCAAGCGGGTACATGGCAACAGCCGACATACGGGCAAAGTTCCCGGGCGAACCGGCGGCACGCTGGTCGTGCGGAAACAAATTGATAATCTTCGCCAGGCATTGCATCAGTCTATTAGTAAGGAAGAATACGAAGAGGCTGCCCGGTTACGGGACGAAATCCGTAAGCTGGAAGAGCAATTGGGTTAGGGGGGCGAATCAATGTCGTTACAACAGACTGTAAATAACCCGCGCAGCAAATGGGCGGAAGGGACAGGTCCGGAAGCGGATATTGTTATCAGCAGCCGGGTGCGTTTGGCCAGGAATATATTGCAGTTTCCGTTTCCGCATTTCCTTGCGGCGGAAGTGGCAGGTCAGGTTTTGCATGAAGCACGCCAGGCGCTAAATGACAGTGAGCTAAAGAAGATGGCAGGAATCTTTGAATTGATTGAACTTAGTGCACTGGCGCCTATGGAACGGCAGGTACTGGTGGATAAGCACCTGGTAAGCCCCCAGCATATAGCGGAACCTGTTAACCGGGCGGTAGCACTGAATGCGGATGAATCAATCAGTATTATGGTAAATGAAGAAGACCATTTGCGTATGCAGAGCCTTTTACCGGGATTACAGTTGCAGGAAGCCTGGGAAGCTGCCAATAAAGTAGACGATTTACTGGAAAAGACCCTGTCTTTTAGTTATTGTGAACACCGGGGTTACCTCACAGCCTGCCCAACTAATGTGGGCACGGGTTTACGGGCTTCGGTAATGATGCATTTGCCCGGATTGGTCGTAACTAATAAGATTAATCAGGTGCTGCAGGCCATCACCCAACTGGGTCTAACCGCCAGAGGTTTTTATGGTGAAGGGACAGAAGCGCTGGGCAATCTGTTTCAGGTCTCCAATCAGATCACACTTGGCCGGACAGAAGAAGAGATTCTGAATAGCCTACAGGCAGTGGTAAAGCAGCTTATTGCTCAGGAAAGGGCCACCCGCCAGGATTTATTTAAAGACCATCAAAACTACCTGGTAGACAGGATTTGCCGGGCTATAGGGATATTAAAACTTGCCCGGGTAATGACATCTGAGGAGGCTTTAAGACATTTGTCGGATGTTCGCCTCGGGGTTGACCTGGGTATAGTTAAAGGAATTGAACATAGAATCTTGAATGAATTATTAATTCTGACCAGACCGGCCTTTCTTAATAAAAAGGCGAATCGGGAAATGACCGCACAGGAAAGGGATATCAGCAGGGCTGAAATTATCAGAAAAACCCTGGTGCCGGTGCAGGTTGATTAAATAAAGGAGGTAGGTTTTATGTTTGGAAGGTTTACCGAACGGGCCCAAAAGGTTCTGGTGCTGGCACAGGAAGAAGCCAGACGGGCACATTTTGATTATGTTGGCACAGAACACCTGCTTCTTGGACTAATTAGGGAAGGCGGCGGTATTGCCGCCAGGCTTCTGCAGGGTATAGGTATTGAGATGCAGCAGGTGCGGGACGAAGTAGAAAAAATCATGGGTAAAGGTAATTATACCGGTTTTGGCGAAATCGGGTTTACGCCGCGTTCCAAAAAAGTATTGGAACTGTCTTTTGAAGAAGCGCGGCACCTTGGGCACAACTATATTGGGACCGAACATATATTGCTTGGTTTAATCCGGGAAGGTGAAGGTGTAGCCGCCAAGGTACTGGAAAACCTTGGTGCCAACTTGGAAAAAGTGCGGGAAGGGGTGATTGCTATGTTAAGCGGTACTAATTCGCCTACCGGTGCGCCGCAAAGTGATAATCAAGCAGGCAATACACCAACTTTAAACGAGTTTGGCCGCGATTTAACCATACTGGCTAAGGAAGGCAAACTTGACCCGGTGGTGGGCAGGGAAAAAGAAATTGAGCGGGTAGTGCAGGTGTTGAGCCGCCGCACCAAGAACAACCCGGTGTTAATCGGGGAACCGGGGGTTGGCAAGACTGCGGTAGCTGAAGGCTTGGCCCAGCGGATTCAACAGGGTATTGTACCGGAAACACTAAGCGGCAAGCGGGTAATGACCCTGGACCTGGCCTCAGTGGTGGCAGGCACCAAATTTCGTGGTGAGTTTGAGGAAAGGCTTAAGAAGGTTACGGAAGAGATTTGCAATGCCGCTAATGTAATTATTTTTATTGATGAACTGCATACATTAATCGGCGCAGGGGCGGCGGAGGGGGCCATTGATGCCGCGAACATTTTAAAACCGGCGTTAGCCCGCGGTGAACTGCAGTGTATTGGTGCTACCACGCTCGATGAGTATCGTAAATACATTGAAAAAGACTCGGCCCTGGAGCGGCGGTTCCAGCCTATTATGGTTGATGAACCATCCGTGGAAGAAGCCATTGAAATCCTAAATGGGTTGCGCGACCGGTATGAAGCTCACCACCGGGTGAAAATATCAGATGCGGCTATTGATGCTGCGGTAAGATTGTCTGACCGGTATATTACCGACCGTTTCCTGCCTGACAAGGCTATTGACTTAATGGACGAGGCCGCATCCAGGGTAAGGCTGCAGTCATATATGGCACCTCCGGATATAAAAGAAAAAGAGTTAAAACTAGAAGAAGTCAGAAAAGAAAAAGAAGCCGCTATTTCCGGCCAGGAATTTGAAAAAGCCGCTCAATTAAGGGACGATGAACGCAGACTAAGAGAAGAACTGGATGGTTTTAAAAAAGATTGGGAAAAGCAGAAAGGCATTGACAAAAATAATGTTGTCGAAGAAGATATAGCCCATATCGTTTCCAGTTGGACCGGTATCCCGGTATCTAAGCTGGCGGAGGAAGAAGCAGCCAGGCTGCTTAGAATGGAAGAAATTCTGCATCGCCGGGTAATTGGCCAGGATGAGGCTGTTAAAGCCGTAGCCCGGGCGGTTCGGAGGGCGCGGGCAGGGCTTAAAGATCCCAAAAGGCCCATTGGTTCTTTTATCTTTCTTGGTCCCACCGGAGTCGGGAAAACTGAGTTAGCCCGAGCTTTGGCAGATTCTCTTTTCGGGGATGAGGATGCAATTGTCCGTATTGATATGTCGGAATACATGGAAAAACATTCCGTTTCACGCTTGGTGGGGGCACCGCCGGGATATGTCGGATATGAGGAAGGCGGCCAGTTGACAGAAGCCATCAGAAGAAAGCCGTATTCGGTGGTTTTGCTTGACGAAATTGAAAAGGCTCACCCTGAAGTATTTAATGTTTTACTGCAAGTGCTGGAGGACGGGCGTTTAACTGATGCCAAGGGAAGAACAGTGGATTTACGCAATACCGTTATTATCATGACTTCAAATGTTGGCGCA
>CAZWUW010000101.1:0-8772 GCA_964636895.1 uncultured Eubacteriales bacterium | reverse complement strand
TCAAATGCCTGTTGATAAGCATCGACCAATCTCTCCGCACTGGCTACCCCGCAGGGGTTGTTATGCTTCATAATTACCGCCGTAGGCGCAGTATATTCCCGGACACATTCAAAAGCAGCGTTGCTGTCCATGATATTGTTAAAAGACATTTCTTTTCCCTGTAATTGCACAGCGGTGCCCACCCCAGGCGCGGTAGCGCCGGGCAGGCGGTAAAAAGCCGCTTTTTGGTGCGGGTTCTCACCATACCGGCAGTCCTGGGCTTTGACAAAAGACATCGCCAACGCTGCGGGAAACTCCTGTTCCTGCTTAACTAACTTATTTAAATATGTACTAATGTAAGCATCGTATTCAGCCGTATGGGTAAAAGCCTCAGCAGCCAGCTGCAGCCTGGTTTCCGCACCCACACTGCCTGCTTTAAGCTCACTTACCACTTCGTCGTAGCGCTCCGGATTGACAATAATAATAACACTTTCGTGGTTCTTGGCTGCCGCCCGGACCATAGTAGGACCACCAATGTCAATATTTTCAATAGCATCAGCCAAAGTAACAGCGGGCTTACTAATGGTTTCTTTAAAAGGGTACAGGTTAACAGCCACTAGGTCAATTGGCCCGATATTATGTTCTGCCAACTGGGCCAGGTGTTCAGGCGTCCGCCGGGCCAAAATCCCACCGTGTACATAGGGGTTTAAGGTTTTTACCCGCCCGTCCAGGATTTCCGGAAAACCGGTTATTTCCGTAACATACCGGGCCGGAATACCTGCTTCTTTGATGGTTTTGAAGGTGCCGCCGGTGGAAACAATCTCAAAACCCAGTTCATGCAGCGCCCGGGCAAATTCCGTAACCCCGGCTTTGTTGGACACACTGATTAACGCGCGTTTATTCATCATCGAACCTCCTCTTATTAGGTGTTAATACAACTCTATACACCTATTTAATAATCACTTTCCTGCCCTGGACCTGCAGCTTTCCTTCAGCATAAAGCTGAACGGCATCCGAATATATTTTGTGTTCCTGCTGCAATATCCTGGCAGCCAGGGTTTCCACCGTGTCATCCGGCAACACCGGCACAACCGCCTGCAAAATAATCGGTCCGGTATCCATCCCCTCATCTACAAAATGCACGGTACAGCCGGAAAATCTAACCCCGTATGCCAGCGCATCCCGCTGTCCGTGGGTGCCGGGAAAAGAGGGTAAAAGTGCCGGATGAATATTCATGATTCTGTTAACATAGCTGCCCAGCAAGACTTTACCCACTATACGCATGTAACCGGCCAGAACAACAAGTTCCACCCGGTTTTCCTGCAAGCACTGGACAATAGCCCATTCATACTCTTCTTTGGTTTGATAACTTTTGGGATTTATATATACCGCGGGAACACCGTGATTCCCGGCTCGCTCCAGAGCATAAGCGTTTTCCTGATCACTGATAACTTGAACAACTTCCGCAGCAACCAGGCCGGCATCGCATTTATCGATGATAGCCTGTAAATTGGAACCTCTCCCGGAAGCCAAAACACCCAGGCGTAAAAGACTCATCTTTTTACACCTCCTTCGGTTGGAATTCCACTTCTGCCTCCCCTGTTGTCACTTCACCGATGATATATGCCGCTTCGCCCCCGGCCTTTAAATCCGCAAGCACGGCCGCCGCTTCCCCGGCACTTACCACCAGCACCATGCCGATACCCATATTAAAAGTGCGGTGCATTTCCGCCTGGTCAACCTTGCCTAGCTGCTGAATCAGCCGGAACACCGGTTTTTCAGGCCAGGCCAGGGGGTTAATAACTACTTTTTTGTCTGCCGGCAGGATACGGGGGATATTTTCCGTCAGGCCGCCGCCGGTTATATGGGCCATGCCTTTGATTGTAAATTTATCCAGCAGCGGCAGGATCTGTTTTACATATATTCTCGTTGGCTGAAGAATTTCCTCCCCAAGTGAACGGCCAAATTCCGGAACGTAATCGCCCAGGCCAAGTTTGCCTATTTCCAGTAAAACCTTCCGGGCCAAAGAATAACCATTACTGTGTAAACCGGAGGATGGGAGACCAATAACCTTGTCCCCGGCCGCAATTTTGGTTCCGTCGATAATCTTATCCCGATCCACAATGCCGACTACAAAACCGGCCACATCGTAATCGTCCACAGCGTAGAAGCCCGGCATTTCCGCCGTTTCACCGCCGATTAAGGCACAGCCGGCCTGACGGCAACCTTCAGCAATACCTTTAACAATATCCGCTACCTTACCGGGGATCAGCTTGCCTACCGCCAGGTAATCCAGAAAAAACAACGGCTCAGCTCCCTGCACCAACACATCGTTAACACACATGGCCACTGCGTCAATACCAATAGTATCGTGCTTATCCAGCATCATCGCCACCATCAGTTTGGTGCCCACCCCATCGGTACCGGAAACCAGCACCGGGTTTTTATATTTACCGGTATTCAGGGCAAACAAGCCGCCAAAGCCACCAATATCCGTCAATACCTCGGGCCGGAAAGTCCGTTTAACATGTTCTTTCATCAACTGTACCGCTTCATTACCGGCGTTAATATCAACCCCCGCATCGGCGTAGGTCAAACCTCTGTCATCGGGCAAATCGTAATCTCCGGCCATAACCGAACCTCCTCTTATTCCAGCAAGAACTTTATCTGGTTCCCTTCTTCCGGGATTCCAATGGGATAATCACCGCTAAAACAAGCCGTACAAAAACTGCAGCGCGCCGTCTCCTTGCCAAAAGCCTTTAACAGACCTTCCAAACTCAGATAGTGAAGCCCGTCGGCACCGATAAATTTCCGCACTTCATCCACCGACATGCGAGCAGCAATGAGCTCCTTGCTGCTCGAGGTGTCGGTGCCATAATAGCACGGATAAATATAGGGCGGGGAACTAATGCACATATGCACCTCTTTGGCCCCGCTCTCCCTGACCGTACTGACCATCTTGCCGCTGGTGGTGCCCCGGACAATGGAATCGTCTATCATCAGCACCCGTTTTCCTTTGAGCACATTCTTAATCGGGTTGAGTTTCAGCCGCACCGCCAGTTCCCGCATCTCCTGGGTGGGCTGAATGAAGGTGCGGCCAATATAGCGATTTTTCATCAAGCCGTCATCAAAGGGTATCCCCGATTCCTCCGCATAACCCCGGGCCGCAACAGTACCGGAGTCCGGCACGGAAATCACCAGGTCCACATCCACCGGGTATTCCCTGGCCAACTGCCGCCCCATCTCCCGGCGTATCTGGTTCACTTGAAAGCCGTCAATAACACTGTCCGGACGAGCAAAATAAATAAACTCAAAAATACAGGTGGCCTGTCTTTGGGCCGCCATCTTTTTGATAGACTTGACCCCTTTAGCGCTGATAACCACGATTTCTCCCGGCTCTATATCCCGCACCAGTTCCGCGCCGACAGTATCCAGGGCACAGGATTCGGAGGCCAAGATAAAAGCGTCACCCAATTTACCCAGACACAGGGGTCGCACCCCAAACGGGTCACGCACACCGATGAGTTTATCCTCAGTCATCACTACCAGCGAATAGGCACCCTTAATATCCACCATACATTTAAGGATAGCATCTTCAATTTTAGTCTGGCTGTATTTGGCGATAAGGTTCACTATTACTTCACTGTCATTGGTGGATTGAAAAACTGAGCCGTTAGCCGCCAAGGAACTGCGTAATTCGGCAATATTAGTCAGATTGCCGTTGTGAGCCAGGCCAATCATCCCTCCAGCGTAATAGCAAACCACAGGTTGAGCATTAACCACCAGACTGGAGCCTGTTGTGGAATAACGCACATGGCCTACAGCCATATGACCCGTCAATCTGGTTAAAATCTCCTCGGAAAAAACCTCCGGCACCAGCCCCATGTTTTTGTGCAGCCTGATGCCGTGGCCTTCGGTAACGGCAATGCCGGCGCTTTCCTGACCCCGGTGCTGTAAAGCATATAAACCGTAATAAGTCAGCCGGGAAACATCCAGGCCCGGTCCGTATATGCCAAAAATCCCACACTCTTCTTCAGGCTTGTCAGGCGTCAGGTACCCAGGATTCCACAAACAGTTTTTTGTCTCCCCGCTAAACATCCTAATTCCTCCGCCCTTCTTTGGATGGTGCATGCCAACCCGGCTAGATGGTCTCTCCCGTTAATCTGCGCAACACTTCCTGGTAAGCCTCTTCGACATTGCCCAAGTCCCGGCGGAACCGGTCTTTGTCAAGCTTCTCTTTGGTTTCGACATCCCAGAAACGGCAGGTATCCGGTGAAATCTCATCCGCCAAAATCACTTGTCCTTTATGAACACCAAATTCAAGTTTAAAATCAATCAAATCTATTTTCTTATCTTTAAGGTACGCTCTCAGAATATCGTTAACCTTGAGAGCCGTTTCGGCACATACTTGCATTTGCTCAGGGGTGGCCAGGTCAAGGGTGCGGATGTGAGAATCATTAATCAGCGGATCGCCGAGAGCATCATCTTTATAATAGTATTCCAGCACCGTCTTGGACAGCATGGTCCCCTCGGGCAGACCAAGCCTTTTGGCCAATGACCCGGCGGCAATATTCCGGACAACAACTTCCACCAAAATGATTTTGACCGCTTTAACGATTTGTTCCCGGTCATTTACCTGTTTAACAAGATGGGTAGTGATTCCCTTGTCCGCCAGCAGATTAAAAAAGTGAGTGGATATCCGATTGTTCAAAACACCCTTGTTGATGATAGTGCCTTTTTTCTTGCCGTCAAAGGCAGTGGCGTCATCCTTGTACTCTATCCAGTACAGGTCCGGGTCGGTAGTCTTAAATACTTTTTTGGCCTTGCCCTCGTGTAACTGTTCGAGCTTTTGCACGTTCATAATATGACCTCCCTCAAATTATCTTTTATCTATTTTACAGCCCAAACCGGGCAAATATCATATCCACATGTCGCAAAAACCAGTTATGGTCAAAGAGCCCCCGCAATTCTGCTGCGGAAACCAGCTCGGTTACATCTTTGTCCGCCAGCAGCAAATCCATGAAATTCTGTTTTGTGGCCCATACCTGCATAGCGTTTCGCTGTACCAGTTCATAAGCACGTTCGCGCATAATACCCTTTTCCACCAGGGCCAGCAACAGCCGACCGGAGTAAATCAGGCCTCTGGTCTTATTAAGATTTTCCAGCATCGCGTCAGGATAAACCAGCAGGTTATCAATTACCTTAATCATCAGGTGCAGCATGTAATCCAGCAGAATAGTACTGTCCGGCACTATCACCCGTTCAACGGACGAGTGGGAAATATCCCGTTCATGCCATAAAGCTACATTTTCCATGGCCGCCAGCGCATTACCCCTTAAAACCCTGGCCAGCCCGGCAATCCGCTCGTTGGTAATGGGATTACGTTTATGCGGCATGGCCGAAGAACCTTTTTGACCTTTCCCGAAATACTCTTCTGCTTCCCGGATATCGGTGCGCTGTAAATTTCTTATTTCGGTCGCAATTTTCTCCAGCGTAGCCCCGATAACCGCAATGGTGGACATATACTCGGCATGCCTGTCCCTTTGCACCACCTGGGTAGCAATGGGTGCAGGCGTAAGTCCCAGCTTGGCACAGACCCGGGCTTCAACTTCCGGATTAATGTTGGCATATGTGCCTACAGCCCCGGAAATCTTACCCACACTAATAGTGGCAATCGCCCGTTGCAGCCGTTCAATGTTCCTGTCGGTTTCCGCCAGCCACAACAGCATTTTCATGCCAAAAGTCATGGGTTCGGCATGAATCCCGTGAGTCCGACCAATCATGGGCGTATACTTATACTCATTTGCTTTGGCTGCTAACTTTTCCCGCAGGGTTTGCAGCTTGCCCAGCAAATGCTCGCCAGCCTCCTTCATCAACAGGCACAGGGCAGTGTCCCCGACGTCAGAGGAAGTCATGCCCAGGTGCACATACTTGGAGTCTTCCCCAACATACTCAGCTACATTAGTCAAAAAGGCAATTACATCATGGTTGGTAACGGCTTCAATTTCCTCAATCCGCTTAACATCAAAATTAGCTTTTTCCCGGATGCTGCAGGCGGCTGCCGCCGGAATCTCGCCCAAATCGGCCATAGCCTCAGCGGCAGCAATCTCAATATCCAGCCATTTGCGGAACTTATTTTCCAAATCCCAGATCCGGCCCATTTCAGGTAAGGTATAGCGGTCTATCAATGCCAGCTCCTCCTTTGAAACTCAGTACTCCTTAATACTTACTTGGCGCTCAGGTAACCTTCGATCCCTAACTGCGCAAGCTTTTCCGCCTTGGCAATCACTTCGTCAGCCAATTGCTGTTTATATGCATCTAGCTTTTCCCTGATTTCGGGATATTTAACACTAAGCACCTGAGCGGCAAAAATACCGGCGTTTTTAGCCCCGTTAACAGCCATGGTGGCAACCGGTATACCGGGAGGCATTTGCACAATAGCATATAGGGCATCGGTACCAGCCAAGGCGCCGGACTCAATGGGCACCCCGATTACCGGCAAGGTGGTAAAGGCGGCGATAACCCCGGGCAAATGAGCAGCCATCCCGGCAGCTGCAATTATTACTTCCAGACCCCGGCCGGCGGCATCTTTAGCATACTGAGCAGTTCTCTCCGGCACCCGGTGAGCGGAAGATATAATTACCTCACATTCAATATCAAACTGCTTAAGTATTTCCACCGCACCTTTCATCACCGGCAGATCCGAGTCACTTCCCATAACAATTCCCACTAGCGGCTTAGCCATGTTAATCCCTCCGTATTTTGATATGTTTAGACCAGTTAAAATAAATTTAGCCCAGGCAGGCAGATTTCATTCATCAAGCGAGTGAAACCTACCCGTCTGGGCTTTTATCCCGTCGGTGTGGTGTTTTTCAACACCTGTACCACTTGGACCAAACCCGGCAATTTCGACCGGTGGAACCCTAGGTACACTTTCCCTCGTGTTCGGGCTGTTTTCCCAAAGCTACGAGTATTTAGTTTTTATCTCTTTAATATTAACAAGACGGTCTGTCGATGTCAAGGGAAAGCACCTAACATTAGATAGAAGTTTCAATTCCTTGTAGGTACTCCACTATGCTTTTGTTTTCTTGATTGCGCTAATCCCTTTAGATAATTGGTAGTTAATGTACTGATTTAAGCTCACATTTTCCTCTTTGGCTTTTTCAGCCAGCACTTTATGCAGCGACTTAGGCATTCTTACTACCAGTTTACCTGAATAGTCCTCATTGTTCAGCTTCGGTTCCGGTATTGTCATTCCTTCTTCCAACGCGACTTCCAGCCAACAAACCTTAGCATCTTCTATATTAGCCGTGACTTCTTCCAAAGTTTGACCCTGCGAAATACATCCGGCTAGTTCAGCAATTTTTGCCGCATACCCACCTACGCAATAAAAGACCCCTGTCGCTAAACTTCGACAGGGGTCTTACCCTACTTACTGCTAATATGCGCTACTTAAAGTATCCGATTCCCGCTTCAAATAACTTCTGATCCTTCTCACCCGGAACATTCTTGTAAACATTGGCCCCGATTCTTTCCGAGTGCCCCATCTTGCCCAACACCCTGCCATCAGGGCTGGTAATGCCCTCCACCGCATACACGGATCCATTGGGGTTATAGGCAATGTCATAAGTGGGTTGACCGGCCAAATCAACATACTGGGTGGCCAGCTGACCGTTTTTGACCAGACGCTCAATTTCCGCTTCACTGGCCACAAATCTGCCTTCCCCGTGCGAAATGGCGACAGTATGGATATCACCGGCCTGGACATTGGCAAACCAAGGTGACAAGGTGGAAACCACTTTTGTCCGAACCAGGCAGGAAGCATGCCGGCCAATCTTGTTAAAGGTCAGGGTGGGGCACTTTTCAGTAATCTCAACTATTTCCCCATACGGCACCAGCCCCAGCTTGATTAGGGCCTGAAAACCGTTACAGATGCCTAAAATAAGCCCGTCCCTTTGTTGCAACAGCCTTGATACCGCCTCTTTGATGCGCGGGTTCCTAAAGACCGTGGCGATAAATTTGCCAGAACCGTCCGGCTCGTCACCGGCGCTGAAACCACCGGGAAGCATAATAATCTGGGCCTGTTCAATACCTTTGGCCATAGCTTCAATAGAATGCTCAATCTCAACCGCCGACAAATTGCCGATGACCAGCGTCTCCACGGCGCCACCGGCCTTTTCAAAGGCCCGGGCGCTGTCGTACTCACAATTAGTACCGGGGAATACCGGTATAAAAATCCTCGGCCGGGCTGCACGCACGGCAGATCTGCCGGCAGCCCGCCGGTCATGCAGTACCTGCCCGGGCTGACCGCTTACCGGTGCCGTCCCGGTAGGAAAAATCTTTTCCAAAGGCAGTTGCCAAGCGCCAAAGGCTTCTTCAATACTTATTTCTACGCCGTTCACGGCTATAACCGCCTTGTCCTGGGTAATACCCAGCGCCCGGAATTCCACCGCCCCGAAAGCGGCCGCCAAATCCTCGCCGGCAGCCATTTCTAGCACCAAGGAACCATAATCCGGAGCAAAAAGGCTGCGTATATCCATGCTGTCATGAAAAATCAGGCCAATTTTATTGCCAAAGCTCATTTTACTCACGGCAGCCGCTAACCCGCCGTATCTCACGGTTTGCGCCGCCAAAATACGGCCGGCCTGAATCAGTTCGGTGATTTTGCTAAAGTTCCGCTCCAGCACCGTAAAATCAGGCAGTTCATACTCATCCCGGACTAAGGGCACCAGCACTACCTGACTGTTGACCTGCTTAAATTCAGGCGAAATGACCTTTGCCACATCTACCACA
>CAZWUW010000100.1:0-9154 GCA_964636895.1 uncultured Eubacteriales bacterium | reverse complement strand
CGCTGACCGGTGAAATGGTACCCAAAGAAAATTTAAAACGCCGGCCGCTGGCTGTAATGATAGAGAACTCTCCGGCAGCCAGGCCGCAGTCCGGGCTAGATAAAGCCGATATTATATATGAGATGCTGGCGGAAGGGGAAGTAACCAGGTTTATGGCGTTGTATTTACACGCAGACACAGCTGAATTGGGCCCGGTACGCAGCGCCCGGCCCTATTTCATTACCCGTGCTTTAGACTATAATGCCATTTATGTTTATTGCGGTGGCAGTGATGATGCCAAAAAGATGGTCCGGACGGAACGGATTGCCGCCCTTGACGAATTCGCTATCGGCCGGCGGGCTTTTTGGCGGGTGAAAAGCAGAACTGCGCCCCATAACCTTTATACCGATACGGAAAAACTTCGTCGGGAAGCCGAGCGGAAAGGCTATGACCGTGAACCGGAGATTACTCCTTTTAAATTTCTGGAAGAGGGTGAAACCTCCGCCGGCGGTCAAAGCTCGGCCGGCCCAACGATACACTTTCCGCGGAGTTACAGTGTGGTGTCTTTTAAGTATGATCAGGCAAGCAAGTTATACAAGCGTTTTACCGGCGGCCGGCCACATAATGACCTTGTCAGCGGGAAGCAATTAACTGCCCGGAATATCATTGTGCAGTTCGTAAATACTAAAATTACCGACCAAGAAGGACGCCGCTCCATGAAAATGACGGGGGCGGGGCTGGCCTTGCTGTTCACCGGCGGTCAGGTTTATGAAGGCGGGTGGCAGAAGTCCGGACTACGCTTTCGGACAGTTTTTATGGATGAGCAGGGGGAAGAATTTAAACTTAATCCCGGCCAGACCTGGATTGAAGTGGTACCCAGGGGCACTGGCGTAACGCGTTAGGCATTTTAAACATTAAAGGAGTCTGATATGAGTCGGAACTTATCACATGAACAAATTCAGGAACTGATTGCGCGGGCGCAGGCAGCTCAGGAACGAGCGTATGTCCCGTATTCCCGGTTTCGGGTAGGCGCCGCCCTGTTGACCCAAAGCGGGCGGATATTCACCGGCTGCAATGTGGAAAACGCCTCTTACGGTTTGACCAATTGCGCTGAACGGACCGCTATTTTTAAAGCCGTGTCCGAAGGGGAAAAAGAAATTACCGCTTTGGCTGTGGTTGCGGATACCGATGATTATTGTGTACCCTGTGGTGCCTGCCGTCAGGTGATGACTGAATTTGGTGATTTCCCTGTTATTCAAACCAATCGGGCGGGGGCATACCAAATCAGTAGCGTTGCGGACTTGCTGCCGGCCGCTTTTGCCGGTCGGTTTTTACCGGGGAGGGTGACAGAATGAACAGCGAGAAGTTTCACTCCGGCTTTGTTGCCCTGGTGGGCCGGCCCAATGTGGGTAAATCTACTCTCCTAAATAAGTTTTTGGGCGAGAAAATGGCTATCATGTCGGATAAACCGCAGACTACGCGCAATAAGATTCAGGCGGTATTAAACGTTGCCGGCGCGCAGATTATATTTATTGATACTCCGGGCATACATAGGCCCAGGCACAAGTTGGGTGAGTATATGGTCCGGGTGGCGCAAAATGCATTGCATGGAGTAGACCTAATTTTGTTTTTGGCTGAAGCCGACCAGTCTCTCGCCGGACCGGGAGACCGCTATATAATTGAACAATTGCAGGCAACTAAGACACCGGTTGTTTTGGTTTTGAATAAAATTGACCTGGTGGCCAAACCGGATTTACTGCCATTGATTGATGCTTACCGGGGATTGATGGATTTTGCCGGGATTGTACCTGTATCAGCCCTGACCGGGGATAACCTGGCGCAGTTGCAGGCGGAGATCCTCCGCTACCTGCCGGAAGGCCCGCAGTACTATCCGGAAGATATGATTACCGACCAACCGGAACGGTTTATCATGGCGGAGTTAATCCGGGAACAGGTGCTGCACCTCACCAGGGATGAAATACCTCATGCTGTGGCGGTGGAAGTGGAGGAAGTCAAGCCCCGGCCCAATGACCTGGTTTATGTGCGGGCGACTATTTACACGGAACGGGACTCCCAAAAAGCTATTATTGTCGGCAAATCCGGTCAGATGATTGGTAAAATCGGTGCGCAGGCGCGCCAGGAAATAGAAAACCTGATGGGGTCTAAAGTTTTTCTTGAGTTGTATGTAAAGGTGAGTAAAGACTGGCGCAGCCGTGAAAAAACCCTGCGGCAACTCGGTTACGGGAGAAATCCGCAATGATGAGGCGTGGCCATAATTTTATGGGCACCGCGCAATACTTAGGAGCCAGGGGTGAATATTATGCGAAGAAGCCTTTGGTTATTGAGGTTGGCACCGGACAAAAAGAAATGACAAAAAATGAGAATCCACCTCTCTGAGGTGGATTCTGTCTTTGGGCGGGAGAAAGGAAATGGGATTGAGGTGAAGTTTGTTACCGGCATAGCCCACAGTCAGGAGGACAAAATACTGGCGCAAAAATTACGGTACCGGGTTTATGCAGAAGAATACAGTTATATTAACCCGGCAGATTATCCGGAGAAAACGGAAAGTGATATGTATGACCAGCGGGCCGTAATATTTCTTACTAAGGTGGCTGACGAACCTGTTGCCACCATACGCATAATTCCAAAAACAGCGGAAATCACGGAATTACCCTCGGAGATTTTTTTCCGGCAACATGTAACTCCGGTAAATAAGCAGTATTTTCAGTTGCTGCAAAGCCTTGCACAAAATGGGCGGAGGGTGGCGGAAGGTTCGCGGGTGGCCATACCCGCGGCTTTCCGGAAAACCAGGGCCTTTCTTTGTATAGTGCAGGCGGCATTTTTCTATTGCCGGCAGCTCAAGGGTAAACACGCTTCCGCGGTCGAAAGAGCTTTGGACAGATATTTTACCCCCGTGATTTTCCATAATTCTAAATGAAACTGCCAGGCCCAGACCGGTGCCATCTTCTTTAGTGGTGTAAAAGGGATCGAAAATTTTCTTTAAATCAGCGGCCGGGATTCCCGGCCCTTCGTCTTTTATAGTAATCAGGCAGAATTTGCTCTCTGTATTATATGTTACGATAATAGTAATTTTTTTCCCGCCCGGCGTTGCTTCCAGTGCGTTTTTCAGCAGATTGATGATTACCTGTTTGATTTGCTCTTTATCTGCGTTAATAATACATTCATGCTTTATCTCTAAGTCTAGTCTGACATCTTTTAGCAGTGCTTCGCTTTGCATCAGGTTTACAACTTCTTTTACTACTGCCGCCACTGCATGGTTTTTGCATAGGGGCGCCGCCGGTTTGGCCAGCAGCAGGAATTCGCCAACCAAACTGCTAACCCGCTGCAGTTCCTCGTGAATAATCAGCAAATATTCCTGCTCTTTTTTTCCCAGCTGCCTGTTTTTTAATAATTGTACAAAACCCTGTACTGCGGTCAGCGGGTTGCGGATTTCATGAGCCAACCCTGCCGCTAATTGACCGATAGTGGCAAATTTTTCGGATAGATGCAGTTTTTTTCCAGTTGCAGTTCCTTTATCAATAGCTGGTTTTCTATGTTTTTCTGGGTCAGGAAATCTTTTTCCCGGTAAAACTGCTTGATGCCCCAGTAAATATACATACTCGTAAACCAGAATAAGATAAGGGCTACCAGGTAAAATTTGGATAGAATAATGTTGGATGACCAGTTGGCGGTAAAAAGAATTACGGTTTCCATAAAGGTATAAATATACCCATCAGGACCACTTCTTTAAAATACGGCCGGCAGATTATGAAGCGCAGCAGCATGGCGCCAACTCCGATAATCATTACACTTTTTTCCCGGCCGGTATAAGTGATAATCAGAAACATCAACAGCAACTATTCTATATTATAACCAATATTTGCCTAAATGGGAATAACCATGGGAAAATACCACGGTATTTTCCCTCGTTTTTTAGGAAACCATAATTATTGCTCCTAGAAAAAGAAACCAAAGCGAAAGGATGATGCAGCATGGGGATAGGCGACGCTTTGTGGAAAGTTTTTGAAGCCACCGGTCATATCGGTGCTTATTTACTTTATAAGGATTATTGCAATGATGAAGGGGGGGCGGCGCTCGACAACAGTGAGAGCTACTGATTGCCCGGCAGCGGGGGTTGAAGGGAGGAAAACTATTATTAATGTCGAAGACTTAAGTATCTTATACTAGAAAGAGGCCGGTTATGAAATTATATAAAACCGATGCTATTATCATCAGAACCCGGGACTATGGGGAGGCAGACCGGCTGGTAACTTTGTTCACCCGTGAACGGGGTAAAGTGCAGGCCATTGCCAAGGGTACCCGTAAGTCTAAGAGCAGAAAAAGGGGGGTAATCCAGCTTTTTACCCACGGCGCGTTTATGCTCAACGAGGGTCGGAACCTGGATACCATTGCCCAGTGTGAAGCAATCAGTTCTTTTCAGGAACTGCGGCAAGACCTGGACAGGCTTGCCTATGCTACATATATGGTGGAATTGGCGGACGGCTTTCTGATGGATAATGCCCCTGATGAAGAAATGTTTGTGTTGCTGCTAACAACACTGCATTTGTTGAGTCATATGGATCCGGAAGTCCTGACCCGTGCCTATGAACTGCGCCTGCTTGCCGGTGCCGGTTTTCGCCCTGAACTGGAAAGCTGCGTAGGCTGTCAGCGGTCGGGATGGAGCGGCCAGCTGCGCTTCAGTCCGGCGGCGGGCGGCGTCCTATGTGGGCAGTGTGCTGTTCAGGATCCGACGGCGGTGCCGGTTAATGCCGGTGATATGAATGTCTTAAAACAATTGCTGCAGTTTGATTTGCGCCGGCTGCAGGTACTCAAAGTTAGTCCGGCGGCAAGAAAGCTGCTGGCTCGAATTATGCGTGCTTATATTGGTTGCCGGTTGGAGAAACGGGTTAAATCACTGGATTTTCTACATTCTTTAGCGGCAACGCAACAATTCGGAATATCTGGTAATACTATATAATAGAAAGCATTGAGGAGGCGTATGACATGAATGAGTTGGAAAAAATCGATGTCATCCGGGAACGGTTAGGAGTCAGCTATAAAGAAGCTAGGGAGGCATTGACCGAAAACGATGACGACATAGTGGAAGCCTTAATCCGGTTGGAGGAAAAACAGCATTGCGGCTGGACCGGCCGGCTTCAGGAACGGGGGGGAGAACTGGCTGCCCAAGTGAGGACTATGGTGGAAAAGAGCAATCACACCAAAATAAAAGTGCGGCAAGGGGAAAGGGTGCTTTTTGAAGTGCCTGCCTCTGTAGGTGCCCTGGGAGTTATCGGCGCTTTGGCCAGCACTCCGCTGGCTATTGTGGCGGGTATCGGGACTATTGCCGCTATGGCTAACCGGGTGACCTTGGAAGTTGACCGGCCGGAGAGGTAAAATATTGACTTTTTTCAGCGGTTTTGGTAAAGTTATGATTAAATTGATAATCAGTGATGACGGAGACTAGTACCTTAATCAATGCTTGATACAGAGAGCCGGAACGGGTGGGAACCGGCAGGCGGTTTAAGGGAAGGCCCTTCGGAACAGCGGGAGGAAAGGATGCGGCGGCACCTGGCATTGGTCGTTGTCTCCAAGTAAAGCCTGCACGGAATAAAGGGGACTGCCTTGCCTTTGGGTCTGGCAGTCAAGCAGGGTGGAACCGCGGGAAATCAACCTCTCGTCCCTGGCTTTTGCGCCAGCGGCGGGGGGTTTTTATTTTTATTACGAGGAGGTTAGGCATGAATTTTCAGGATTTAATTTTAACCCTAAACAAGTTTTGGTCGGACCGGCAGTGCATTATTCAGCAGCCGTATGACATTGAAAAAGGTGCCGGGACAATGAATCCGGCCACATTTCTGCGTGCTTTGGGACCGGAGCCGTGGCATGTGGCTTATGTTGAGCCGTCACGCCGGCCCACCGACGGGCGGTATGGGGAAAACCCCAATCGGTTGCAGCACTACTATCAGTATCAGGTTATCCTTAAGCCATCACCGGACGATGTATTGGAGGTTTATCTGGATAGTTTACGGGCAATTGGCATTGATCCTGACCGGCATGATATCCGGTTTGTGGAAGATAACTGGGAGTCACCGACTTTAGGGGCGTGGGGTTTAGGCTGGGAAGTATGGCTGGACGGGATGGAAATTACGCAGTTTACATATTTCCAACAATGTGGCGGTATTGACTGCAAACCGGTTTGTGCTGAAATCACTTACGGTTTGGAACGGCTGGCCATGTTTATCCAGAAGAAGGACAGTGTTTATGATATCATCTGGGTTGACGGGATTACATACGGGGATGTCCATCACCGGGGCGAGGTGGAGCATTCTCACTACAATTTTGAAATTGCAGACACGGACATGCTGTTCAATATGTTCAATATGTTTGAAAAAGAAGCCCTGAACATTATTGGCAAGGGATATGTGCTGCCGGCTTATGATTACGTTTTAAAATGCTCTCATACTTTTAACCTGCTGGATGCGCGCGGGGCGATAAGTGTTACGGAACGGCAGGGTTATATTGCCCGGGTGCGCAATATGGCCCGGCTGTGCGCCCAGGCCTATGTTGAGCAAAGGGAGCAACTGGGCTTTCCCCTGCTGAAAAAGGGAGGTGCCGTTAATGGCTAAAGATTTTGTGCTGGAAATAGGCACTGAAGAGATTCCGGCCAGGTTTATGGAATCGGCTCTGCAACAACTGGTCGGCCTGGCTGACGGTATGCTGGCGGAATTAAGGCTGGAAAGCGAAAAAATTGTTTCTTATGGTACGCCCCGCCGGTTGACCCTGTACCTTTCCGGTCTTGCCGAAAGTCAAAAAGAGACCACCGAAGAGGTCAGGGGTCCTGCCAAAAAAGCGGCATTTGATGAGGCTGGTGAACCAACCAAAGCTGTTGCCGGCTTTGCCCGGAGTCAGGGCGTCGCTGTAACAGATTTGATTGTAAAGGAAGCAGGCAATACCGAATACATTTACGCTGTGAAAACCCATACCGGGCGCCCGGCAATGGAAGTACTGCCGGATTTTTGCCTGCAGCTTATCAATAAATTATCTTTTCCCAAGCCTCAGCGCTGGGGTTATAAGGAAATGCGGTTTGCCCGGCCTATCCGCTGGCTATTGGCCTTGTTTGGCAGTGAGACGGTGGAAATTCACCTGGAAGGGCTGACTTCCGGAAATTTCACATTTGGTCACCGTTTTTTAAGCCAAGGCCGGATTATTATTGCAAAAGCCCCTGAGTATGTGGACATGCTTAAAAAACACTATGTAATTGTGGACCAGCTGGAGCGCAGACAAATGATTTGGGATCAGGTGCAGCGGCTGGCGGCAAAAGAAGGCGGCCAGGTGGCACCGGACGAGGAACTGCTGGAAGAGGTAACCTATTTGTTGGAATATCCGACAGCTTTGTGTGGTACTTTTGCCGGCGAATATCTGCGGCTGCCCAAAGAGGTTTTAATTACCCCGATGCGTGAGCATCAGCGGTATTTCCCGATATTGGATGCGGATGGGAAGCTGCTGGCCAAGTTTATTACCGTGCGTAACGGTACTGATGCTTACCTGGACACCGTGCGGGAGGGGAACGAAAAGGTACTTCGGGCCAGGTTGGCTGATGCCGAGTTCTTTTATCAGGAAGACCTGAAGTTACCATTGACAAAGAACGTAGAAAAACTCAGAAAAATAGTTTTTCAGGAAAGCCTTGGCACAGTCTATGAAAAAGTTGAAAGGCTGATTAGTCTGGGCGAATACCTGACGGAATTTGCCGGCGCGGCCGATGAACAAACCCGGTCGGATATCAGGCGAACAGCTTACTTATGTAAAGCGGACCTTATATCTAACATGGTTTATGAGTTTCCGGAGCTGCAGGGCATTATGGGCCGGGAATATGCCGTTAGCAATGGCGAGCCGGCGGCAGTGGCGGTAGGTATTTTTGAGCATTATCTGCCCAGGTTTGCCGGGGACATTTTACCTGCCTCTCCGGTTGGCCGGGTGGTAAGCATCGCTGATAAAATTGATACTATCGTGGGCTGTTTTGCGGTGGGGATTCAGCCTACCGGTTCGCAGGATCCTTACGCATTAAGGCGCCAGGCGCTGGGCATTTGCCACATTGTGCTGGACAGTCAGTTGAACCTGTCTTTAAAGCAGTTGGTTACCCGGGCTTATGATAACTATGCCGGCAAGATAGCCGCTAAACTTTCTTCTGATGAAGTCAGCGCCGAGGTCGGTGAGTTTTTTAAACAACGCCTGAAAAATATCTTTACTGACCGCGGCTTGAGCTATGATGTAATTGATGCTGTGCTGGCTGCCGGATATGATAACTTTGTGGATACCCTGAGTCGGGCAGAAGCACTGGCCGCCCTGAAGAATCAGGAGATTTTTGATAAACTGTTGACAGCCTATAACCGGGTTGCCAATTTAGCCCAAAAAGCGGTTGGCGACCAGGTTGCGCCGGACCTTTTGACAGAGGATGTGGAAAAGAATTTATTCCGTGAATTTACCGTAGCCCGGGAGGAGTTTCAAACGTATCTTCAACAGGGCCAGTACCGGCAGCTACTACAGCGCTTTGCTCTGTTGCAGCAACCCATTGACGCTTTTTTCGAAGGGGTTATGGTGATGGTGGAAGACGAGCGGGTCAAGAATAACCGATTGGCAATGTTAAAACAGATTGCCGCCTTATTGGACCCGGTGGCGGACCTGACAAAAATTGTCGCTAAATAAAAAAGTGTTATCACATTATTGGTTATGTCATATACTAATTTCAGTTGTGTTCTTTGACAATTTTTGAGGGTGCACATTAAAAATTTGAACTTTTTTAAAAAATATGTAAAATTAAAGAGGACATTTGGGACAAATATAGTATATTAATATAGTATTATTTCGGAAATAGTATAACACATTGCCTGCTGAAGGGATGGTGATTCGATGGAACTCACCAAAAGACAGGCCCGCATCGTAGAAATCGTTAAAACAGAAGGACCCATTACCAGTCGACAAATTGCGGAAAAGCTTTCCCTCATCCGGGCAACATTAAGACCTGACCTGACACTTTTAACTATGGCCGGCATCCTTGAAGCGCGACCCCGGGTAGGTTATTACTATACCGGGAAGACTACCGATAATCTGGTTTCCCAGACCATCAATAAGATGCGCGTAGGAGATATCAAGTCTGTACCGACTGTTATCAGGGAAAATG
>CAZWUW010000099.1:0-9315 GCA_964636895.1 uncultured Eubacteriales bacterium | reverse complement strand
CTCGTATTTTGTTTTTATTCTTGGAAAACCATGTCAAAACTTGGACAAATTGCCGAACTGCAAAATCGTTGGCAGTCCAATTAGGGCCAGGATAATAATAATGGGCACAAATGGCATCAAAAGCGATATCATTCGCTTCTTTTCTATTTTAGCCTCTAACAATTTGAGTTTTAATAGCCTTAGTTTATCCGACAGGTGACCAAAAGAATCCACAGCGCTATCACCCAGGTGCATTGACAGCTTCACCAAACTTACAAACTCCTTAACCTCAAACAATCCGCTCTTTTCAGCCAGCCGATCCAAAGCATAATCAGTATTTCTGACCACGTTGCTATCCTGGATAAAACTTCTAAGCAGCGGCCTGATATGGGGCCCGGCATGGTCCAGGCTTTCCATAAAGGCCCGATCCAGGGTTAAATCTGCATAAAGCTTGGCCTGCACAGCCTCAACAAAGTCAGGAAATTCGGCAATAATTCCGTTCCTGACCTTTTTTGCTTTACTCAGGATAATACTGTCCACAAAAAACAGCCCAAAAAATACAGCCAGCCCGGCTAGCACTTTCAATTCCGGCTTACCGGCAGACCAGAGCAACGCCGCCGCTATGCCACCGGACAACCAGGCCAGAATACGCAAAGCCTGCACCTGCGGTACCTGCAGGTGGTCTGACCAACCGATCAGGTCCAGGTCATTCTGCAAAGACCGTTTTGCCTTAAACGGAAAATACGGTAATAAATATTTAATCACCGGGGCCGTCAGCCTTTGCATGATATCCTCTTCCGTCTGCCGTTTAAATAATCTGGTCAGTTCCTGGTGCCGGCGAATATGATAACCGCGCGTGGTCCTAAACAAAGATTGAAACAAGCTGTGCAAAAAAACGAAACAGGCCAGCGCCAATAACGTCAACAGCAAGTATAACAAGTTAACTCACCTCCCCTAATCATCCACCGGCGCCGTCAGTCGGTTAAAATACCATAATGTGATTAACAGCCCGGTAACCGCCCCGGACATAATTTTTTGCCCTGCGGCATTTTGGGTTAAATAAACAAAGTAACCGGGGTTACCCCAGCACATAAAGAGAAAAAGTGGGGGAATAACACCGACAAAAAGAAGAAAAATTAGCTTGGGGGCAGCCAACTGCTTATTTAATTCAGCCACATTGCGCTCCCGTTCCTCCGCCTGCCGGTATGCCACCGCGAGCAGCCGCCGACGGTTTTTCCGGGTGCCCAACTGTTCTGCAAGCAGGGCGTTATCTATATGCCGGGTTAAAAAGCGGTTATCTACCCTTATAGCCAGGCCGGTTAACGCTTCCCGCAGCGGCACAGCCATTTTAATCTCTGCCAGGGCGGTCATAAATTCCGAATACAGCGGCTCCTCGCCGGCGAGTTCGCAGGCAGTAAAATCCAGTGAAGCCGCAATGTCTTTGGTGAGAATAATCCGTTCGGCCCACATCTTCAAGGCTGGACCGATGTATTTATATACCAGAGCCTGACGCCGATGACGGATTAATTTGACCGCCTGCCAGGGCAAACCGAGAAAAATAATCGGCAGCAGCACAGTAAGGGAAAGGTTGTTTAGAGCCCGGCCGGTTAAAAAACCGGCCCCGGCAAAAGCAAGACAAATAACAAAAAACTCATAATAATGCAGTTTAAACCCAGCTCTCAACAGCGCCAGTTCTACTCCTTGTTTATGACCTGTCTTTTCATTGAACGATAATCTGGCCGCCAGCTTTTTACGCATTACCTGGTGTCCGGATAATCCGCTCATTTGCCATTTTCTGAACTGCCTGCGAACAACGACTGCATCCCACTCCCCAAGCACTGCCAGCACCATAAAGGCAATAGCCAGCATGATGTTCAGTTTCAACACGGCACTAACCTCCCAAACTGTTCCACAATTACCGGGTCTGCACCTTTGGTGAGGAACTTTTCCTGCATCCGTTCACTAATGGCACCCACCCGCCGGAATTGCCCGGTCTTAAAATCATAACGAAAAATAGGGTTAACTACCACATTATGGTTCCGGTAATCATAGCCCAGTTCTGTAATGGAAACAATTTTTCTGCCAAGGCGTTTATTGCTCGCCTTCTGAATTACAAAATTAACACTTCGGGCTATTTTCTGCAGAGCCATGGTAACATTCATGCCGGAGACGTAAGTCAGATATTTTTCCATTAACCGATTTACCACATCATGTGGCCCCCCGGCATGCAGAGTCACGAAGGTGCTGTGATCAGTCTCCATGGCTTCCACAGCACCAACGGCTTCCGGTCCCCGCACCTCCCCGATGACTATGTAGTCCGGTTTTTTTCTTAAAGCCGTGTAAACCAGCCTTTCTAACGGTACAGCAATAGCCTTGTTCTCCGATTTCCTGGCCACCAGTTCCACCACATGCGGATTATCCAGGTTAAGTTCCCGGGTATCCTCACAAACAATAATGCGCCTGTCCCCCATGAATTCCTGACAAAAAACTTTTAAATCTGTCGATTTGCCGCTCCCGGTCTGACCCGCTACTACACAATTGCCCCGGCCGTCGATAAGCAGGCGGATAAAGTCGGCCATTTCCGCAGATATAACATCACCGGCAATTAAATCTTTCACAGTCAGGCTAAACTGGCCGTGTTTGCGGATATCCAGGCTAAAGTCCCGGATAGAAATTGCCGGATGAGTAACATTTCCCCGGTGTTCACCGATTTCCAAATCAACCATGGTCTCTTCACCCAGATTAATGGTTTTTCCCGCCTCCCGAAGCAGCCGCTCAATAAAATGGGCAAAATGCCGGGAGTCACGAAAAATCTTCGGGTAAACCTCTTTTTCTCCTCCGCCGTGCCGGCGCTCAATAAAAACGGTCCGGTAATCCACGCAATGGATATCGGTTACATCAGGGTCAGCCATAGCATCACTTAAAGGACCATATCCACAAATATCTTCCACAATGTCCCTTACAGCCACAGAAATATCCTGATAACCGGTAATCCGCACCGAGTTGCTCAAAAGATAACCGGTAATATTGGATTTCACCGCATCCCGGCTATCCCGTAAATCTGCGGCGTTTCTAATTTGCATGACCCGGCTGATATGCTCCCGGCAAAGTTCTATAGCCTCTTCAATCTGCATGTGCCGGCCGGTCCGCCGGTTGTACATCTCCCGATGAAAATCCATGCCACTTTCAGTTCCGCTCATACCCCCGCCGCCGCTCCTTTACCTGTAAAAATCCGGCTGATTATTCCGGTCCGGGTAAGATTTTCCGTTTCCCTGACCGGATGAATATAGCCGGCAATTTTCAGAATTTGCCGGCGGGCTTCCGCTGTTTCGGCAGCATTGTTAAAAATAATAGGTTCAGCCCGAAAAGTAGCATTAATCATAGTAATGTCGTCCAGTTTCGGAATAACGGCAAACAGTTTAATCCCCAGCCACTTCTCCACATCACCGGCGGTAATGTCAGCCCCAGCGACACCCTTGTTCAAAATCCATTTTACTTTATTGATAATCCCCAGCGTTTCCAGATCCCTGAAGTAACGTCCGTTGTTTTTAATATTGTTAAAATCCAAATCTAAGATGTAAAATGCTTTGGTGGCCATTTCGAGCATAACCCTGGTAGTAGTATGGTGCAGACTGCTGTTGCTGTCTACAATGATATAATCATAAAAATTATAAACGGTTTCTATAATATATTTGTAGTCTTCCGGTCTGGTCCGGGCTACCTCGCTAATTGTCAGATTCGAGCCGGAGAGCACATGAAGGTTGGACAATTTAGGATATGGTATAAAACATGACTTAATGGTTTCCCGGACCTCTGCCGCCAGGCTCGGGTCGGCAGCGTTCTCCTTCCCGCTTAGTTCTTCGACCACCAGCTTAGCAGTATTAATTGCCGTCTTTAGATTTCGTTTTTCATCTTCCAACCCGAGCAAGGTGCCAATGCTCAGGTTTTGCAGGTCCGCTTCCACCAACGCAACCTTTACCGGCCGGCTATCTTCCGCCACACCGTATTTAGCCAGCGCTAGCGCCAGGTTAATACCGGTAAAACTCTTTCCGGTCCCTGGCTTGATACTGGAACATACCACCAGTTTGTTATTTATTTTACTAACGGGTTCTTTTGCTTTTTCGGTTTGCATGGTGATCTGCCCCCCGCGGCAGGAAGTATCTTCTACACTGTGGAGCAAGTATTTCATTTCTTCTCTCGTTTTGCTATTATCTAACAAATATTTTAAGACCTCTATGTTCAGGGAATCCTCATGGTAAATATCATAAATACCTGCAGATACAAGCATGCCCAAAAGCAATTGGCGCTGCCGGTCCTTTGCATCTAAGGAGCCGGCCAGAAAAACAACCCGTGGTTTCCCGGAATGCCCCGCGGCCTGCAGAATAGTTTCAAAAAGATTCTCTTCGCCCTTCAGGCGCTCAGATACAACTATAATATCCGCCGGGGTCAATGGTGCCATGCGAGCCAGTATTTGCCGGGAATCAATAACCGTCAGTACATCATACCCCTTAATACTGCCAAAAGCCTCATCTATATCCGGAATGCCGGTAGCGGCAATTATTGTTTTGTTCATGCGAATCACCTACCTGTTTCGGCTGTTATCAACCTTTTTGGATAATGCAGGATTGCTACCGACTCTGTAATCCGGTGCTACGGGTGCGGTGGCATTTTTTACTGCCGGCTGCGGGGCTTTGGCAGTTGGTTCAAGCTTGGGTGCAGTGTCCGGAGCTGACGACGAGCCATTAGCGCTTTTTTCAGGGTAAACAATAATATCAATTTTACCCCGGTGTTTATAAAATACGATTTGTTTAGCCTGATCCGGTGTTACCGCCACAGTAATCACCGCCGGAATGCGCTTACCAGTGCCGGTATTGAATTCCGCTTCCCCGTTCTGCTTATTCAGGCTGTTTAAGGGCACAGCCTCACTGTTCCGCACATCCAGCACCGGTATTCTACGGATAAAAAAATCACTGCGGGCAGTATTAGCGGCATTGTCCTCTACATAGTAAAGCAAATCGACATAATCTCCGGGTTTAAGCGCGCCGCCGTTAGACCTGGCCAGGTCCACCTCAAAAGACTGTTTGCGCATATTACCCTGCATCGTAAACTCAGGGGCAATACTTTTTTCATTAAGCAGCTTAGCTACAAAAACAGGTTCGCCTTCAATAATATTATCCCCGGTGTACTTACCCAGCACTTCCTTTATATCCCTGCCCATGACTTTTGCAACCGCCGAATCCGGCACTGTTACCATCTTTACCATACCGTCGGTGATCTTGGTATGCCGGGGAATATTCCGGCTGAAAACCAAAACGCCGGTAGGTTTGGTCTGAGCTTCCGTATATAAATAGGTCGCTCCTACTATGGCAACAACCAAAGCAGCCTGCAGCACCAAAATGATTAACCTCTTCAAAAAACTCTACCTCCCCAGGATTTTTTTCAGCAAGCCCGGTGAAGACGCCTGCCCGGTTATGGTTACCGGGTTAATCCCGGCTGCAATATTCTCAATGGCCTCCCTATAAGCGATGAACCGGCCATCTAGTACTGCCGGCAGGCCGGTCTGCGCCATCGCCTCAGTTAGCAAAGCCGTCTCCGGAACATGGTAATCCGCCGCCCGGCTCAATAATTCAATGAAATCCGGAGCAGCATTGCCAACACTCCGGTTAATTACCGCCTGCAAATTTTTTTCTGCCTCCGGTGCCCGGAGCGGCAGCTTCTCCAAGGCAAACCGGCTATGAGCCAGCAGTGCAATATCCCCGGTAACGGAACACAGCAGCCGGCTGCAGTTTTTCAGGCCAGCTATAGTGAGAGGGTGATCCAGTCCCGGTGCCAGATCCATAACTACCACATCGTATTGATGCTGAAACACCAGGGAGGCCAGTAGATCTCGCAGGTCTGTATGACTGCCCGGAGATTTTGTACTTTCACTAACCAGATACGCCTGGGAAAAAACCAGTAATTCCAGGTTTGCCGGCAGTTTTTTCAATATCCGGGAAACGTGGCCGGTTTCATCCGCCAGTTTGGTTTGCCTGTTAATTACTGCTTCATTAATGGTAACCGGGTTTGGCAACACAGTTTCCATTCCTTTATCCAGTTCATAAAGCGACAACCAGATGCCAATAGTAGGTAATTCATAATCCAATTCCAATAAAATTGTACGGTATCCATTATTGGCTAGTACTACGGCCAGGTTCAAAGCCAATGTGGAGGACCCCACACCCCTGGTAACGCCCCAGCACGCTACTACCGCCGGTCTGATACTTCTGGTTACTACCTTCTCCCGAACCGGCCACCGGACAGGTTTATCAATTTGCACCCCGGCTACTGCGGGGGCTGCTTGCAGCACTTTTTCCCACAGAGTCCCACCACCAGCGTTGGCCGGCGATACAGTTGACGGCTCAGGCACCCCCGGACTCCCGGCAGCAGGAGTTGCGCCCAACCCGGATGCTGAAGCCGGAAAAGAACCGGTGCCGCAAAGCGAGGGAGCAGCGGTATAAAAAGCCGCAGGCGTTTCCGCACCGGCTGGCGTTGGCTGCACTTCTGGCTGGGCAGTCAGGTTAATTTCGTTACAATCATGCAAAGATGTATATTGTTTTGGTTCGGGCAAGGACTGTACCGATACCTGGTCCGTTTCCTCATTGAGGGTCACCATCGGCTGCAAGTGTTGAACATCCGCATAATTCATGGGCTTGACTAATAACTCAATTACTCTGTTCAAATTAATGCCGTCACCATAGAGGATGTTATGTACCCCGTAATTAACGAGGGCCGCCAGTACGGGGTCCCCTGTCTGCCGACCGTGTGCCAGCACAATAATGAGCAGGTCCGGAAATTCGCCTCGTATTCGAAAAATCAACTGCAGAAAATCTTCCTTCCCAGGCAGATTATCTCTAATCACCAATGCATGTGCACGATGATGTTCCAACTGCTGGTATACTCCTCCCCGGTGCGTGGTAACACCGACAATCTTATAGTTTTCCTGCCGTTCTTCAAGATAGTATTCGGCGGCCCTATCCCCTAATGCCAGGACAACTTTTTGCAATAACACCACCCCCATTGCCCAAATAGTATATTTGTTGTAGATTATATACTATGAGCGTTTTTTTGCCAATACCCAAATATTATTAAAACTTCGTCAACGAAATTCCATTACCGACAATTCCCTTCGAGAGTAAGAAAAAATAAACAAAAAAAAAATAAACCCGGATTATTTTCCGGGTTTATGCCATAATTCAGAAACCTTTAGTGCTGTTTCTACAACACGGGCAATTTTAGTTGGTAATTCTTCAGTTTTTTCGGGTTCAATATCTATTGCCGACTTAATATAGTCTGCCAAATAACCGCAAAGTTTCAGCCCCGGCTCCCGCCCCTCCAATTTGGCCAGGCCGGCATTAACAAACTCCAGCAGTTCCGGTTTTCCTTCACCGTCTTCCTTAATATGACCGGCGGCCTTCATTAATGTAGTAAAAGATACATTTAGATGTGGGGCCAACCGTTCCAAAATTTTGGGCGACGGTACACTGGGCACCCGTTCGCCGTCAACGGTTTTCAATTTTTTCCCTTTTTCAATCCGGTCTATATAAGACGCCGCCACTTCGCTCCGCCGGGAAAGTTCCTGAATGCTGAGACTGTTCTTCTCCCTTAGACTGACTAAGTATTCTCCAAAATTCACCATCAGTATCTGCCTCCATAAAATAATCATCTTTTTTAGTATAATTGCACTGGCAGGCAAAGTCAATCTTCTCTAAGTTTTTAAGCAAGAAACCATGATAAATTGAAACTGTAAAGCTTCTAAACCACTCACTTCATGTCTTTTTGTGTGCAATATTATGTTTTTGTTCTTTTTTAGGCAGGTTATTTTAAGCTGATGGCGAATATATCCAGATGAAAAAACAAACAATTACGGAGTTAAAAGAAATAATACCCTTGGGAAAGGAATGATTTTAATGAAAAGGTTATTAAGTTGTTTATTAATGATGACCATTGGCCTGCTCCTGATCAGCCCTGCGGTTCAGGCCGCCGGACCTGCCGTTACCGTGCTGGTGAACGGCAAAAAAATAGCCTTTCCGGACCAACAGCCTTTTATAGACGCAAATAAAAGGACTCTGGTGCCGGTTCGGTTTGTGAGTGAGGCTTTAAATGCCGTGGTAGATTGGGAGACTGCAAGTAACACGGTAACCATCGTCCAGGGGGATAAAAACATCAAGCTGCGCATTGGAGAAAACAAGGCCCTGATAAACGGCGGTTACCGGTCGTTTGATACAAGAGCTGTACTGAAAAACGGGCGGACTATGGTTCCGCTGCGGTTTGTCAGTGAGGTGCTGGGGGCAAAAGTGGAATGGGTGGCCAAGACTAATACGGTGCGGATCACAGTAAATAATGGGTATACTTTGCCAAGCAAGACTGATCTAGGAATTGAACTCCTTCCCGAAAATGATAACCCTAACAAGATAGATATCTCTATTTATATAGAACTTGATAAACCTACTAATCAACAGTTCGATGATGCTTATAGTATTGTTGCTAGTAAATATGGCCAAAGCATTGCTCAAGAAGTAGTTGATTATGCTCGCAAGAAAAATATACCTGACGAAAAACTTGAAATCAAGGATTGGAAGGCAAATAACCAAACCATCAGAGTCCTTTCTAGTAAGGGAAATTGGACTATCACTATAATAGTCTGGTTACCTGGTGCGGTTTAAGGGAGTGGAGAACAAATGCACAGAATACTTACTGTAGTTTTAGTTTTAGGTATGTCGTTGATTATTACTAATAATGCGCAGACCAATAACCTTGGTTATATTCCAACTATACATCCACCACAGAATGTAGCTGAAGCAATTAAGGAGGGCAATGCATATCTTGGGTATAATTATTTTAGCATTCAAAATGCTAATGTTAAACCAGTAAATTCTTCTTTGTGGGACACACAAAAGAATATAATTTATGGGAAACCTAATGGGGATACCAAAGCCGGTGAACACCGATATTTGGGGGAAACTCGTGAAGGGGAAAATTTCACTAACCCAAAATTTCCACATGATGATTGGGTAGGAGGTAAAATAGAAAATAGAAATTGGCAACTGGCACCTTGGAATAACCCGGCTATACAAACTAAGTATGGAATTTCCCAAAAGAAAAAACTAAACAACCGCCCGGAATGGCTCCCTAATATCGTTAGCGGTTTCCGAAAGACCTACCCCAACGACTTTGCGAACATACCAAAACCCTGGCATGAATATGTCCACATCCTGCAACCGCCCACTTATTACTCATGGGGCATGGGCCGGGCTTTTCACAAAGTCGGCAATGATTATTGGTACATCACCGTCCCCA
>CAZWUW010000098.1:0-9350 GCA_964636895.1 uncultured Eubacteriales bacterium | reverse complement strand
TACCATGGTCATCCTCCGCTTTCCAAAATCAACCTTCTACTCTGATGACATTACATACCTCTTCTACTATAGACAATCCGGCAATGATTTTCAAGGCATCCTGAATATTTCTTTCCAAAACATCATGTGTAACCCATACAATCTCGGCAATGTGTTCAAGGTTCCGTTTCTGAATTACCGAGGCCACACTGACTTCCTGATTACCGAAAACACTGGCAATAGCTGCCAACACTCCAGGCCGGTCCAGCACTTTTAACCGAACATAATATTTGGAACGACTGTTGCCGATATTCATTAACTTCTTGTGATCATAACAGGTACAGCCGATTCTGCCCCGAATCCCTTTAAGAATATTCCTGCCGGCTTCTATCACGTCACCGGCAACTGCGCTTGCAGTAGGCAGTTCTCCCGCCCCCCGGCCATAAAACATCACATCTCCTACCGCATCGCCGCGAACAAAGATAGCATTAAAAACATCATTGACCGAGGCTAGGGGATGTTCGGCCGGAATGAAAGTCGGGTGAACCCGGACCTCAACTCCGTCATCCTGCTCTTTGCCGATTGCCAGCAGTTTTACAACATAATTGAGCTCTCTGGCATATTCTATGTCCCGGGCTGTAATTTTGGTTATCCCTTCAACAAAAACATCATCAAAGGAAACTCTGGTATTAAAAGCAATGGAGGCAAGTATGGAAAGTTTTCTGGCCGCATCCAGGCCACCTACATCGGCAGTGGGGTCGGCCTCGGCATAACCCTTGGCCTGCGCCTCGCTTAAAACATCAGCATAGTTACAGCCCTCTTCACTCATTTTGGTCAGCATATAATTTGTAGTCCCGTTAACAATACCGTAAATTGCTTCAATACGGTTGGCCGCTAAACATTCCTTGAGTGGTCTGATAATCGGAATCCCGCCACCTACACTGGCTTCAAACAGCAAATCCACACCGTTCGCAGCCGCCATTTCAAACAACTCACGCCCTTCAACAGCCAGCAAGTCTTTGTTGGCAGTGACTACACTCTTACCGGCTTGCAGCGCCAGGCGGATAAACTTGCCGGCTATTTCGATACCACCCATGACTTCCACGACAATCGCTATTTCCTGATCCTGGATAATATCTTCAACATTATCCGTTATTAATTCCACCGGTACCCCGGCATCCTTGGCCTTTTCCACGTCACGTTCAAGCACTCTTTTGATTTCAATGCGGGCACCGCATTTTTTTTCAATAGCGGCCTGGTTTTTATTTAATACTTTCCATACTCCACCACCAACAGTTCCGCACCCCATCAAACCTACCTTAATAATTTGCCTGCTCATTTTGCCTCGCCCCCAATTATTTTTATAGAATCAATTTTGACCAATTATTTCAACCCTTTTAACACCCTTTATCAAACTTAAAGCATTAAGCAGTGTATCAACCGGTACCGCCATCCCTGCCGTATCAATGGAAATAGCTGCGTTAGCCATACCTTGCAGTGGCAAGCCCTGGTTAATAGTAAGGATATTTCCCTGTTCAGCGGCCACCGTATTTAAGACGGTTGATAGGACACCGGAACGGTGGTCGAGCAACAAGGAAATGGTCACTATCCGGTTATGTACCGCCCGGTAAAAAGGAAATACTCCCTCCTTGTATTTATAAAAGGCACTGCGGCTTATCCCCGCCTGTTCCACAGCCTCATTAACCGTTTCCGCCTCACCCCGGGCCAACAATTCTTTGGCTAAGGCCGTCTTCCTAATAGCATCAGGCAGGATATCACCAACTACGATATATAATTTTCTGGTATCGTCCGCTGCCATTCCACACCCCACTCTGTCCCTCTATGGTGGATGTTTTTCCTCCCCCGGTGGACTGAACATGAAATAATTATAGCACTATGGGGGAATTTTGGCAAGAGTAAAGCCCGGCCTTTTTTTGAAAAAAGAAAAACCGGCTTCTCAGCCGATTTTTTTTAGATTATTATGCAAATTAAACCCCCACTGCCATCGTTAACAATACGCTGCAATGTTTCCTGCAATTTATTCTGGGCATTTTCCGGCATCCGGTGCAGTTTGTTCTGAATCCCTTCCCGCACCAAATCATGCAGGGACTTGCCAAAAATATTGGATTCCCAGATTTTTTTGGGATTTTCCTCAAACTCATTTAACATATATCGCACAAGCTCTTCACATTGCTTCTCGGTTCCGATAATCGGTGTTATTTCGGTGGTGATATCCGCTCTGATTATATGCAGCGAGGGTGCACTGGCCCTGAGCCGGACACCAAACCTGTTGCCCTGGCGTATAAGTTCCGGTTCTTCCAGATTCATTTCATCCAGGCGCGGGGTTACTACACCATAACCGCTTTCTTTCACCTCCAACAGAGCAGATGAAACTTTGTCAAATTCGCGCTTGGCATTACTTAAATCGCGCATCAGACGTAACAGGGTATGCTCGCCCTCGATATCAAAACCGCTGACCTCCTGCAGGATTTGATAGAACATGCCTGCTTTAGCATCCATGTCTATTGTCGCAGTGCCGGTGCCCATATCCATTTTCCGCAGACTGACTTCACCGATATATTCAAAAGTCGCCAGTTTTTCAATAGCACCATCAATATCTCTTAATCTGTACACACTTTTAACCGTATCCCGTACGGCCTCTTCAAACTTGCCCCGCAGCCAGTGTTCACCGTCAAGTTCCTCAACCCATTTGGGTAAAGTGATATTCACTTCATTAACGGGGAATTCAAAAAGGATTTCTTCCAAAATATCCAGGATATCTTCCTGGGCCATTTCCGCCACATCCATAGCCAGTACCGGCACGTCATAGGTTTCCTGCAGGCTCTGAGCCAGTTCCTGAGTTTCCGGCGCTTTTGGTTTTATGGAATTAAGAATAATCACAAAGGGTTTATCGAGTTCCCTCAGTTCTTCAATAACCCGTTGTTCTGCGCCTACATAATGTGCTCTGGGAATATCTGTAATGGTACCGTCTGTTGTAACCACCAAGCCGATAGTGGAATGGTCGGTGATTACCTTTCGGGTGCCTATTTCGGCGGCCTCATAGAATGGCATTTCATCCTCAGACCAAGGCGTCCTTACCATTCTAGGGCCCTCGTCTTCTTCATAACCCAAAGCTCCCTCAACTGTATAACCTACACAGTCAACAACTCTCATTTTTACTTTCAGACTGCTGCTGATTGGTATTTCCACCGCTTCGTTTGGTACAAACTTTGGTTCCGTGGTCATGATGGTTCTGCCGCCGCCGCTCTGAGGCAGCTCATCACGGCTCCGCTCACGATCATGAACGTTTTTAATATTAGGAATCACCAAGAGTTCCATAAACCGCTTGATGAAGGTGGACTTACCTGTCCTTACAGGACCCACGACACCTAAATAAATGTCCCCTCCCGTGCGCTCGGCTATGTCCCGAAAGATGTCGAGCTTTTCCACTGCACACACTCCTTTCAATAAATGTATATTAATGACATATCGTCATAATTGTTGCGGGACATCCCTCCCCTGCCGGAAACTTGAATTTGATAATACCTAAAATATAATTGCAAAGTGTGAAGTATTTTCCAGTGGCCATACATTAACATTATATATATATGAGACTAACCCCCTAATATGACTGCAGGCATAAAAAAAGTGCGGCCGATAGGCCACACTTTTTCTCACCAGTCCTTATATTCCGCTTCTACAACCTCTTCCAATTCATGAGTCTTGCCCCGCATCATCAGGTTGGTCACCGCCTCCAGCGGACTAAGCCCTTCAAACAAGACCCGGTAAGCCTGTTCGGTAATCGGCATCCTGACCCCGTTTTTTAAAGCCAGTTGATAGGCTGCCCGGGTGGTGCGAAAACCTTCTACCACCATCTGGATACTGTCTATGGCGTTAGCTACGGTTTTGCCTTTGCCGATTTCCATTCCGGCCCGGCGGTTGCGGGAGTGCATACTGGTGCAGGTTACCACCAGGTCGCCTACTCCGGCCAATCCGGCAAAGGTCAATGGGTTGCCGCCAAGAAATACCCCCAAACGGGATATTTCTGCCAGTCCACGGGTGATTAATGCCGCCTTGGCATTGTCGCCAAACCCTAAACCATCCGAGATACCCGTACAGATGGCAATAATGTTTTTCAATGCGCCGCCGGTTTCTACCCCCGTTACATCAGGATTGGTATAAACCCGAAAACGTGGCGTCATGAACAAGTCCTGCACAGCTTCCACTGCAGTCCGCCGTATACCAGCCACCACTACTGCAGTAGGAATATCTCGTCCAACTTCCTCGGCATGACTGGGACCGGTTAATATGACAAATCTTTCTTTCATCTCGACAGGCATTTCGCCGGCAAAAACCTCCGATAACCGGTGCAATGTCCCTTCTTCCAGCCCTTTGGCCGTGTTCACTACGATTTCCCGACCCGTAATCAGTGGCCGAATCAGTTGCAAAGTCTCCCGGAAAGCATGAGACGGCACACCCATAACTATAAATTCGGCGTTTTTCATTGTTAACGCAATATCTGTAGAAACATTAACCGTTTCCGGCATAGCAACACCTGGTAAATACTTTTTATTTTCCCGCCCGAAATTGATTTCCCCGGCCAACTCTTCCCGCCGGGCCCACATTTGCACCGGCAGCCCTTTTTTTCCCAACAATACAGAAAGGGCCGTGGCCCAACTGCCGGCCCCCAGAACGGCTACCTTGCTACTCATTTAGAATCCCCCCTATTTGGGCTCGGCCTTCTGGCCGATTTTGTATTCTTTGCCGGCAGCCAGGCGTTTAATATTCTCACGGTGCCTGAATATCGCAAAAATCCCCGCTATCAGACCAAATACCGTCATTGGTAAAGATTTTTGCAAAATAATCATAGACACGGGAACCATTACACCGGCAGCTATGGAAGCCAAGGAAACATACCGACTAAGGGCCAGTACGGTTAGCCAAGTGACTGCTGCTATAACGCCTATTTCCGGTGCCAGGACAAAAAGCACCCCGGCACCGGTAGAAATCAACTTACCGCCTTTAAATCCGATAAACACGGAATAACTGTGACCAACCAGAGCCGCTATGCCGCATAAAAGACCTAAAAATTCTCCCCCAAAGCGCAAACCAAGGTAAGCAGCCAGCATCCCTTTACCAATATCGCCAACCAGCACTAGTGACGCCGGCCCTTTGCCGGCAATGCGCAGCACATTGGTGAAGCCGATATTGCCACTGCCATGGCGTAAAATGTTCATACCCTTCCAATTTTTGCAGACAATATATCCTACCGGGATCGCTCCAAGCAAATAGCTTACCGGTATTGCCAAAAATCGCAAGTTCAATCCCCCTAATCTTCCGACCGTTTTCTGACAATCAGGCGCAGAGGTGTCCCTTCGAAACCAAAAGTTGAACGTAGTTGATTTTCCAGAAAACGTTCATAAGAAAAATGCATCAGTTCCGGGTCGTTTACAAAAACTATAAAGGTTGGAGGTTTAACACCACCCTGAGTAACGTATAATATTTTCAGGCGCCGCCCTTTATCACTGGGTGGCGGATTAATATGCACCGCTTCCTGAATCAAATCATTTAAATTTGCAGTGGCAATGCGCATGGCATGCTGTTCAGCCACATAATCAATAAGTTCCAGCACCTTGGGCACCCTTTTCCCCGTTAAAGCAGAAATAAACAGGGTCGGTGCATACTGCGCAAAACCAAGCTCATCCCGGATTGTTTCTATATATTTTAACATGGTTTTATCGTCTTTTTCCACCAAATCCCACTTATTAACCACCAGTACCATAGCTTTGCCGGCTTCATGAGCATAACCGGCAATTTTTTTGTCCTGTTCGGTGACCCCTTCCTGAGCTTCAATCAGCATCAGCACAACATCCGAACGGTCTACTGCCCGCAGTGAACGGATAACACTGTATCGTTCCGCCGGTTCATCAATTCTGCCTTTACGGCGCATGCCGGCAGTATCAATCAAAAGATAGGTTTTTTCGTTACGAGAAAATTTCGTATCAATAGCATCCCTGGTAGTGCCCGGGATATCGCTGACAATTACCCGTTCTTCCCCCAGAATAGCGTTCACCAATGATGATTTGCCGACATTTGGCCGGCCGATTACCGCTACTTTAATGATATCATCAACATCTTCATCCCCGGTGTAGACCGGCATATGTTCAATCACCATGTCCAGCAGGTCACCAATATTCCTGCCGTGGCTGGCAGATACCATGATAGGTTCGCCCAGCCCCAACCGGTAAAAATCATATATATCCGCATTACCGCTAAAATCTTCTACCTTATTGGCTACCAAGATTACCGGCCGGTTGGTTTTGCGCAAAACCTTGGCTACTTCCTGATCAGCGGCATGCAGGCCTTCCCGGGCATCTACCACAAATAATATTACGTCAGATTCTTCAATAGCCAGTTTAGCCTGGTAATAAATGAGGTCTGCCATGGTATTAGGCATGTTCCTGAATTCAATACCGCCTGTGTCAACAACCGTAAACTCCCGGCCCAGCCATTCGGCATCCTTATATATCCGATCCCGGGTTATCCCCGGTTTATCTTCGACGATAGCTACCCGTCCTCCTGCTACGCGGTTAAATAAAGTTGATTTACCCACGTTCGGCCGGCCAACAATGGCCACAATCGGTTTAGCCATTTCTTCCCCTCCTTGCCCGCAATCAATTAATCACTAGCTAAGCACGTTATTTATTAAATCCTGGGCACCCTGATGCAAGTCCACCACTTCAACCCGCACACCCAATAGTGCGGATAATTCACCGGGAGTCATCCCATCCAGGAATACCTGTTCATCACGCTTGCACATCACCGACGGCAACAGCACTAAATCAACTGCAGCCTGTCCTTTTAACCCTGCTAGTACATCCCGTCCGGTGAGCAAACCGGCAACAGTCACCCTGTTCCCAAAAAAACTGTTAGGTATAGCTTTTACCGTCACAGTAAGGTTATGTACTTTAGACAGTCGCCTGGCAATCGGTGCCAATACCCTGCCTCCAGAGAGCCCGGTAACCAGGAAAATCTTTTTGGGGGAGGCAATTGTTGCCGGCAAGCAGGCCGCTTCTTCATTGAAGGAGTCATAAAACAGCCGGGTTAGACCTACGCCATTCTCCAATTGTGGAAACCCGGCATAATGCTCAGCCGGCGGCATTTCCACACCAGCCTGTAAATAGAGTTCATCAGCCAAGTAAACAAGCGCTTCCCCATACTGTTTTTGAAATTTCTCCTGATACGGCCTGACTTGCTCAATTATCCCTCTAGCCTCAGCAAATGTAATCATCCGTAAGTCCGGCAAATTACCCCGAGCCTTGGTCAAACCTACCGGCACAATGGCAATTGATAAAGTTGCCGGCCATAATGCGGCTAGATCATTGATAGTACGTTCAATTTCCGGTCCGTCATTATAACCAGGGCATAAGACGACCTGAGTATGATAAGAAATCCCGCCTGCCGCCAGCTTGGATAATTGGTCCATAATGTTGCCGGAGAGTTTACCGCCCATCATTTGCCGACGCAGTTCAAAATTGGTGGTATGTACGGAAACGTAAAGCGGCGACAGGCGCAACTGCAAAATCCTGTCGATATCGACAGATGTCAAATTAGTCAGGGTAACAAAATTACCCTGCAAAAAAGACAGCCGATAGTCGTCGTCTTTTATGTATAAGGACTGCCGCATGCCGGGCGGCATCTGGTCAACAAAACAAAATATACATTTATTCACACAAGACCGAATGCGGTCAAAAGTGGCTCCGGCAAAAGCCAGACCCAAATCTTCATCTATATTTTTCTCTATTTCCACAGTCCAGATTTCGCCACTAGTTTTTACAACTTCCAATTCAATGCTTTCTTCGGCGCAAAGATATCGAAAATCAATTAAATCCTGAAGCGGTTGGCCGTTAACAGCGATTATCACATCCCCAGGCTCAATTCCAACTTCTTCAGCAATCCCGCCCGGTTCTATGAATGACACCCCGGCCCCGGTCACTCCGACCCCACGGTGAGTCATAATACCACCACTTTCCATCCTACTCTAAACATTATGTACCAACCACAGCGGTAAGTCAAGCCAGAACAAAATAAGGCAGGTATGTGGATTCTAATTTTATACTACTTCAAATCAAGCATTACTTTTTGTACGATTCTCACTATATTCCCATAACTTTTCTTTACTCCGTAAACACAAAGTTTTTCCCCCATATCATTAAGGTGTAGGCGCAAAGAGATATAGCTGCCCATCCTGACCCAGCAATTGGCCAGGCTGACCGTATCTACCACCAAATATGCCCCTGGTATGATTTTATAAACCTGTTCAAAAATATCATTAATTGCTTTTTTCATTATTATGTGCTCAGCTGCTACTCCCACAGTAAATATTTCATGCCCGGCTTTATCGCATCCAACGAAAACAGGCCGGCCCAGTATATAAGCCGGCCGGCGATATTCCCGCACCAGTTTAATTATTTCCCTCACTGCCGGAGGTTTTTCAGTTTCCAACCTGCCTAAATGTATCCCGGCGGCCACCAATGCTATGTGCAGACCGCTGGGACAAAGATAGAGGATTTTCATCTTAGCGCACCCTTTTTAACTAAATAGATGCAGCCCCGACGGTCATTTTTACCTGATGCACCAGACTGACAATTTTCAGGTACGAATATTGAATTCCCGCCAAAACCACCGGCCGGCCAATTTTAATCACACCCAGCCGCCTTGATGTGTAACCGCCAAAGACCATTTTCCAATTAACATATGGCATGACATTGACCAAATGTATTTGGTCAGGTGGCTGTGCCAATATTTCCGTTATACCTATGACAATATTTTCAAATAACCGGGCGGCGTTACGCCTGCCAGCAATATATACTTCATTGTTATGCTCATCAAGACCCAGCAAGCGTATATGTCCGTGGTCTGCATCAGTGTTTTGATCAAATAGCGGCAAGGAAGCAATCATATCTTTCGTGGGCATGCGATCTGTCGGCAACCAGCCAAGATGAACGGCTGCCGCGGTGACCGATGAATGCGCCCCGCCGAAACAATGATAAATGATTTTCATAAACGCTCCTCAATGTTTGACGATAATATACACCCCGTTGCCCAGGTCATGAACCATGGATTTTAATACCTTAGCCAGGGTTTGGGCAATTTGGGCTTGTTCCTCTTCAGTTTTAGCAAAAAAAATCGGGACGTCTCCCCCAACATTAGTATCATCTATGGTTACTACGGCCATTAGTTCTTCTTTCATGCTATCCCCCGCTTAATCAGCCGCGATGCGACCGGCTTTGGATTTTAAGGGCGACCGCTTAGCGCTTTCCAACACTGGTACCCGTTCTACAGCAGCAATAAGTGATTCAATATCCTTT
>CAZWUW010000097.1:0-9473 GCA_964636895.1 uncultured Eubacteriales bacterium | reverse complement strand
GATGACGTACCGGAGCCTGGCGACCACGATGCCTGAAGAACGGCTGCAGAAGATTATGGACGAGTATGCCGGTGGTATTTCCGTAAATTACGAGCTGTGTGCACCAAAGCTGCTGAAGGCCAAGGAATACTTAAAAATTCTTGAACAGGATGCGGCGACGGGCATCATCGCCCGGGATATGCATGAACTGGTGCAGGCCCATGAAGTGACAGACCGCATTCTGGTAGCCAGGGTGCTGGTGGAACACCTGCTATACCGGCAGGAAACCAGGTGGCATGCCTATCAGCAAAGGGTAGATTATCCCGCCAGGGATGACCGGCGCTGGTTTGTATTTGTGAATTCGGTGTACGACAAAAAAACCGGTTCCATAAAGATGTTGGAGCGACCGGTAAGGTGGGGTGACGAGGGTGAGTGTACGCATTAACAAAAATGTCTGCAATGGCTGCGGTGATGTGCCGGAACCCCGGTGTGTCCGGGTTTGCCCGGGAGATCTTTTGTATAAGGGGGACCAGGATGGCCAAAGCATGGTCAGGGACCCCCGCGATTGCTGGGATTGCGCGGCTTGTGTGAAAGAGTGCCCCAGACAGGCCATTGAAATATATTTGCCGGTGCAGATAGGCGGCCGGGGCTCGACTTTGCAGGCTAAGACCGGGTCAGGCCGAATCACCTGGCAGCTGACAAAACCTGACGGGGCCAGCGAAAGAATTGAAATAGTAACTCAAAACAGGGAGAAGGAGAGACAGATATGACCATTAAACCTCATGGTGGAACTTTGGTAAACCGGATTCTCACCGGGCAGGACAGGGAAGCGGCGTTGGAAAGGGCAAAAGGACTGCCCCGGCTGGTGTTGGATAGTTGGGAAACATCTGATTTGGAGCTGATTGCTAACGGAGCATTCAGCCCTCTGACCGGCTTTCTGAAAAAGGCTGATTATTACAGTGTGGTTAATAACACGCGGCTGGCTGACGGGACGGTGTGGAGCATGCCGGTAGTCCTGGGGGTAACCCCTGAGGAGGCGGGGCAGCTGCAGATCGGCCATGAGGCCGCTCTTTTGTCCGAAGCTGGCCAGGTATTGGGAATTATTGCAGTGGAAGAGCTATATAATGACGATAAGGTCCCGGAGATTGAAAAAGTTTATCGGACCAACGACGAGGCTCACCCCGGCGTAAAAAGGGTATTGCAGCGTGATGCCCTGCTGGTGGGTGGGGAAATTAGCCTGCTTAACCGGATAAAGCCTGAACTCTTTGCAGAGATGTACCTTGACCCGGTTGAAACTAGACAGATATTTGCCGAGAAGGGCTGGCAGCGGATTGTAGCTTTTCAAACCAGAAATCCAATTCATCGGGCCCATGAATATTTGCAAAAAAGTGCCCTGGAAATATGTGACGGATTATTTCTCAACCCGTTGGTGGGCGAAACTAAGGACGATGACACGCCGGCTGCCGTCAGGGTGGAATGTTATAATGTGCTATTAAAAAAATATTACCCCGCCGACCGGGTCTTTATGTCGGCGTTCCCGGCCGCCATGAGGTATGCCGGCCCGCGGGAGGCGATATTTCATGCCATTGTCCGGAAAAATTACGGGGCCACCCATTTTATTGTAGGCCGGGACCATGCCGGGGTGGGTAATTACTATGGCACATATGATGCCCAGTTGATTTTTGATGAGTTTTCACCGGCAGAACTGGGCATTACTCCCCTCTTTTTTGAGCACACTTTTTATTGTAAAATATGTGGTGGTATGGCTAGCAGCAAAACCTGCCCCCACGGTAAAGAAAGTCATGTTTTTTTAAGCGGTACCAAGGTTCGGGAAATGCTGTCGGAGGGCCGGACGCCCCCCGAGGAATTTACCAGGCGGGAAGTAGCCGAAGTGCTTATCAACTATTACCGGAAAGACAGGTAAGGAACCGCTAATAACGGAGGGATGATTTGTGGCCATTGATTTTGACCAGTTGAAAAGAGACGGGTTTCTCAAACAGCGGCAGCAGGATACTTTTATCGTCCGCTTCCGCAGTCTGGCCGGCAACCTGACCAGTAACCAGTTGAGGGAGCTGGCTGATTTGGCGGACCGATACGGGCGGGGTTACGTCCATGTCACTACCCGGCAGGGCGCTGAAATCCCTTGGGTCGATGTAAAAAAATGTAATAGAATGAATCGGGAAATAAAGACCAAGGGGTTGAATCCTGGTGCTTCCGGCCCCCGTATCAGGACAGTAACGGCCTGTCCCGGTAATGAGGTTTGTCGTTTCGGCATCATGAATTCACGGGCAACTGCGTGTGAGCTTGACGCGGTCTTTTTTGGCCGGTCGGTGCCGATTAAAACCAAAATCAGTGTCACCGGCTGTCCCAACTCTTGCGCCAAGCCCCAGGAAAACGACATCGGTCTGGCCGGAGCAGTGGAGCCTGTGTTAAGCCTGGAGAAATGCACCGGCTGCGGGGTGTGCCAAAAGGTTTGTCCCAACAAGGCTATAAGCATGGTTGAGGGTAAAGCGGAAATTGATCAGGCCCGCTGCCTGTTAGACGGGAAATGTCTTGCCGTCTGTCCGACTGGGGCCTGGCAGGAGAAAAGGAGAGGTTATACCCTTTATGCCGGCGGCAAAATTGGCCGGAAACCCCGGCTAGGCCGGGTGGTGGCCCGTTTTGTGCAGGAGCACGAGGCAACCAACGCTGTGGAACAGGTATTGGCGGCTTTTGAAGCCCTGGCGCAAAAAGGCGAGCGGGTTGCTGATGTGATTGACCGGGTGAGCGTTGAGGATTTCCGGGCGGAAATGAAACTCAGCCTAATCGAAGCCGAAACAGCATCACCGGTGTTTAGCCGACACTCCTGATGACGCTTGGGGCAGTGAGAGCACAAAAGTAGTTCCGGCTCCGGGGGAACTGATAACTTTTATAGTTCCGTGATGCTCTTTAACAATCCAGGCCGCTATTGCCAGGCCCAGACCGGTACCGCCGTCCTGTCGTGACCTGACCTTGTCAACCCGGTAAAATCGTTCAAAAATTTTATCCTGGTGCTCTTTGGCAATGCCTTCTCCAGTATCAGCCACAGATAATTCCATGACGTTATTTCGTCCGGTTAACTGGAGGATAACTTCCCCGCCGGGCGGAGTATATTTTAGGGCATTATCAAGCAGGATGGCCGTCAATTGTTTTATTCTCCCCGGATCGCCGTAAAAATAAGAATTGGTGTTTATCCTGGTTTTCAGGTTAATATTTTTTTCGGCTGCCAGCGGTGCAAAAGATTTTGCCGCCTCATATATAACAGTATGCAGCGGGAAATATTCCATGTGTACCATTTGCTGCTGGGAATTGGCTCTGGCCAGAAAAAGCAAATCTTCCACTAACTTGGCCATGAGCTTGCTTTCAGCATCAATATTTGCAAGCCAGCCGGCCTGACTTTGGACGGTTTCTGCGGGATTACTCCGGACAATATCCAGGCTGGTTTGAATTACCGCCAGCGGTGTACGGAGTTCATGAGAAGCGTCGGCAACAAAATCCTTTTGCCGCTGCCAGGATTTTTTGATCGGAATTAACGCCCTGTTGGCCATGAACAGGCTGGCAAAAAGGGTTAAGGCAATACTGCCGAGGCCTGTTGCCGCTAAGGCCCCGATTAGGTGGTCAATGATTTTTTCTTCAGATGCGGTATTCAAAAAAACCAGAGTTACGCCTGCGCCGTTGTTTAGCGGCGCTTTAAGGAACCGGTAGTGTCCATCGTGCCGTTTGCCGTTTTTGACAACGCCCTTTTGCCCTGGGGTGGCCAGGGTTTTTTGCACCAACTGATGAAGTTCTGCCTGGGAAAGGGGTAGCTTCTCTGAGGTTTCTGTTAATTTGCCGTTTTTATTCAGTTTGATATAAAAAGAATCAAACCAGTGCCTTTCCCGCCGGGTTATATAGCTTGCGGTATCGGAACCGGCGTCACCGGCAATGAGGCGCATCACCTGGTCGGCTTGCTGGTAGATGCCTTTGACGGTTAGGGCAAAAACGCTGGCCATGAATATAACTGTTATTACAGCAACAACAGCGACATTGATAAAGGTAAGCTTATATTTTAAACCGCGAAACATGATTAACCCTCCTTCAGGCAGTAGCCTATACCCCTGACGGTTTCGAGCCGGCAGCCACATTTTATCGGGTCAAGTTTTTTACGCAGATAATGAATGTAAATCTCCACATTATTGGGTTCCACGTCGGCGTCAAAACCCCAGATTCTGTCCAGGATTTGTTCCTTGGTGATAACTTGTCCCCGGTTACGCATAAAAAGTTCCAGCAGTTGAGATTCTCTGACAGTAAGCTTGATGCTCATATTTCCGCAGTTTACCATACAACTGAGCGGGTCCAGAACAAGCGAGGAAACACTAATTTTTTCATTCAAAAGCGGGTCGTTTTTCCGCCGGCTTAGGGCCCTGACCCTAGCCAGTAATTCTTCAGTGGCAAAGGGCTTAACCAAGTAGTCATCAGCACCGGCATCCAGCCCGGCCACTCTATCCTCCACCGCATCCCTTGCCGTCAAAAGCAGAATCGGAGTATTAATTCCTTGCGCCCGAAGGTCTTTTAAAACCAGAAGACCTTCTTTTTTTGGCAGCATGCGGTCAAGGATCAATAAGTCATAAATACCTGTTTCCGCCATTTCCTGGCCTGTTTGGCCATCGTAGGCTACGTCAAGGCCATAGTTGTTTTTTTTAATCAGATACGCCAAGGCATCAGAAAGCCGTTTATCATCTTCGACCAAGAGCAGTCTCATAATTATCACCCCATTATACTATAATCCGCTTTTCTTTGAATTACATTAAAAATTATAAAAAAACTTAATTATTTTAAGGAAAAATAAAGGTTGATAGGTAAAAATAGAATTGAGCTCGAGCACAAATAAATTTACGGAGGTGGGCTAACCGGGTTAAATGGGTACAGTTCAAATTTTGTTTTGTAAATTATGGACAGGAGGTTGATTGGATGAATAAAAAAATGATGGCAGTTACCGGTACTATCCTGATAGGCGTTATGATGCTGGGGGCTTCAGCTTTTGCGGCAATATCCGGTACTTCCGGATATGATGTCTACAAACAGGCGTTAAAAAATACGCTTGCCGCCAAGAGCATTACGTCTAAGACTGAGCTTACGTTAAAAGACAATGGCAATGTGTTGGTTGAGCTTAATGCGGACGCAAAAATTGATAAAGAGAATAAACTAATGAGCAACAGTACGCAGATCGTCTCCGGGGAGAGCAGGGAAACGCTGGCAGTTTACCGGCAGGCAGATAAGATGATTATCAAGAGTGGCAGTAGTGACACCTACGATGTAATGGAAGGAAAAGCGAAGAAACATAAACGGCACCAGGAAAATCATGATGATGCCACGCAAAGGTTTCAGGATGTAGAGGGCGTTGTTGATGCAGCAATGGGTAACATGCAAAGCTTAATAGCTTTGCAAAATAATGCTGACGGTACAAAAGATGTTTCGCTGACGCTGGCCGATGGACAGATTTCTCCGGTAGTTAATGCGGCGGCTGCCCTGGCAGTGAAGAATGCACTTGGCAGACAGGGGTTTGAAGACAATGAAAAACATATGAAAATATCTGCTGCCGGCGCCATTAAGGATAAACTGCCTTTACTGGTAAGTGATATCACGATTAAACAGGTTGCAGTGGATGCTAAAATCAGTAAAGAAAACTTTATTCAGCAACAAAACGTGACCCTGACGGTTACCGGCAAGGATACCGATGGCAAAGCGCATGAATTGGTTTTAGATATTAACGCCGGTTTTTCTGGATACAACAACACGGTTCCGGAAACGGTTGAGCTGAATGGTAAAAAAGTAAACCTGATGACCAAAAAAATGCACGGACATGGTGATAAATAATTAATGTTTTTGATAACAGATAGGATTCAGCCGAATCCTGTCTGTTATTATAAAGGAGAACGGGATGGAAAAGGTGCTGGAGGTCAGTAAGCTGACAAAAACATATAAAAATGGCAGAGGCATCAAAGATGTCAGCTTTGACGTATTTAGGGGTGATGTCTTTGGCTTCCTGGGTCCAAACGGGGCCGGAAAAACTACGGTAATGAAAATAATTACCGGACTGACCGGGGCGGATGCCGGAGAGGTAAAGATTTTCGGTTATGATACGACAGTCCATTTTGAACAAGCAATGTCAAAGGTAGGGTGCCTGATTGAAACAGCGGACGCTTACGATTATCTGACCGCCTACCAAAACCTCAGCCTGGCCGTCAGGTTTTACCCCGGCCTTGGGGCGGCGCGGATTGATGAGGTTCTAGAGCTGGTGGGACTGCGGCAATATAAAAACGAAAAGGCCGGCACCTATTCCCTTGGCATGAAGCAAAGACTCGGACTGGCGGCGGCAATTTTATCCGGGCCTGAGTTTATTATCCTGGACGAACCGGTTAACGGTTTGGATATTGAAGGCATGGTAGATATAAGAAATACTATTTCCCGGCTGGCCCGCGAAAAACAAAGCACCTTTTTTATTTCCAGCCATTTAATCCATGAAATAGAGCTGATATGTAACCGGGTGGGTATTATTGTCAACGGTAATCTGGTGCAAACGGGCGCGGTAGATGATTTAAAAAATAACCGCTTCAGTTCACTGGAAGAATACTATATCAGCCGGCTCCGGCAGGGTGAAGGGGGGGCGGCCGGCCATGAACAGCCTTAACGCCAATATAATCAATGAGCTGCAAAAAATATTCTTAAAGAAAAGAACGGTGGCTTATCTTGTTATTTCCATAATAATTCCCGTATTGGCGGCAGTTTTGTTTTATTTCTTCCGCAGCAGGCTGGGGATTTTTGCGGTCAGTGCGGTATCTTTTCCGGTCATGGTGCTGGGCTGGTTTACTGCCTTGCTGCTGCCTTTATTTATTTTTAGTACCGCAGCCGATATTTTTTCCGGGGAAGTGGGGGAAAAAACCCTGAAAATAACGCTCACCCGCCCTATCTCCAGATTTAAGGTGTTTGCTTCCAAAAACATTACCATAGCGGCTTTTACAATAATTATGCTGGCGGTAGTATTTATTACATCGTTTATTTCGGGGTTATTCCTGGGTGGCCTGGATGGCGGCGGACAGTTGCCAGCAGGTCTGTCTCAGTGGCTGCCGGCGTATACGGCGGCCATTTATCCGATGCTTTTTTTGGGCATTTTGGCGGCGTTCGTGGCCCAGTTCTTCCGGAGCAGTGGCAGCGCACTGATAACATGTGTCTTTGCATACCTGGCAGCCAAAGCTATACCTTTAATCTTTCCGGGTACCGCCAGGATTAATCCTTTCGCCTATACGGACTGGCATGTCATGTGGCTGGGGAGCTCCGTTACTGCCGGCATGCTGATGAATATATTTTTGCTGCTGCTTTCTTATAACCTGATATTTTTTGCCGCCGGATATTATCTGTTTGAAAAAAAAGAGTTGTAACTGTCGTATAATCGGGGTTTGTCTGTAAATACAAAGTATAGTATAATAAAGGCATTAAATTCCGCTATTTGTAAGGGCAAAGAGGGTGGCCGTGATAAGACTTATAGTTGCGATTACCGGTGCTTCGGGGGCAATTTATGGCATCAGGGCTTTGGAGCAGGCCGGCAAAAATAATGTGGAAACCCATCTGCTTATTAGTAAGTGGGCCACAACGACAATAGCCAAGGAAACCGCATATACAATAGATAGCCTGAGGCGGATGGCGGATTATTACCATGCCGAGGATGATTTGGCGGCCCCTTTATCCAGTGGTTCTTTTAAATGCGACGGGATGATTATTGCCCCCTGCAGTATGAAAACCCTGTCCGCCATTGCCTGTGGTTATACGGAAAACCTTATTGTCAGGGCAGCCGATGTAACACTTAAGGAAAAAAGACGACTGGTGCTGATGATTCGGGAGACCCCTTTAAGTCCCATTCATCTTGAAAATATGTTAAAGCTTGCCCACCTGGGGGTTACCGTTATGCCGCCGGTGCCTGCATTTTATACGCGGCCGGCGTCGGTTGACGATATAGTCAACCAGTCTGTAGGCAGGGCGCTGGAACAGTTCGGTATCGAAACAGAATTTTTGAAACGTTGGGGAGGTTGATTTACAACCTCTCTTATTACTGCTATAATATTGCCAACAGAATATGCTTAGGGGAGCCGGGTGAGCCGGCTGAGAGGGCACTTCCGAATATGCCGACCCTTTGACCTGATCCGGGTAATGCCGGCGTAGGGAACAGCTTAACGGTATGTTTCAACCAAATCTATGCATACCAGAAAATCAAAGGCTGCCTTACGGCAGCCTTATTATTGTGCGCCCAGCATGGGCGCAAACTAGTCGGTGCGAGTCCGATACGGGGGCTGGTAGTGCCAACCGTTAGCTTAAGACAAGGGTGTCCATCGTGAGGTGGAATCTGAAGGAAGTCGGCGGCAAAACTCTGGTCTGAGGTACACGAACTACATTCGAGGCTTATCCTTGTGGGCGAGTTTGCAATACAAAACAAAGCCCGATTACTACCCGAAACGAGGAGAGTAAATGTAGCAGATATATGGAGTGAAAGTTTGCGTTCTTACCCGGGGAGGTCTGACAGACACGCTATGGAGATTAAAACAGAAATAGCAACCCATGTAGTGATACATGTCTGAACTGTCAGAAGTCAGCAGAGGTCATAGTACCATGTCTTGTGCACAAGGCATGGGAAGGACTGAACATTAGGAGGTTTTCGACTTTGTTAAACCCAAGGAATCAAATGAAGAAGCAGACAACTCGAAACAGAGGTCGCCTTGTGGAAATAGGAGTGGAACTCCAAGGTAAACAAGGGGCGCTTACGGAGGAATTGGCGTTAACAAAGAGAGAAAGAGAAAACGGTGTATTAGGAGATACCAGTAGCCTACTCGATAGAATCATGGCACGGGAGAACATGCTCCTTGCTATGAAACGGGTAATTAGTAATAAAGGTAGCCATGGGGTCGATGGCATGAGAGTCGATGAACTTCGACCATTTATCATCGGAAATTGGCACAACCTAAAGCAAAAGCTACTGGAGGGAAGGTATAAGCCTTCCCCAGTCAGGAGGGTAGAAATACCGAAACCTGACGGAGGAATAAGATTGCTTGGAATACCTACTGTACTTGACAGGCTAATTCAACAAGCGATTGCCCAAGAACTCAACAAACTATATGACCCTACCTTCTCTGAAAGTAGCTATGGCTTTAGACCAAGAAAAAGTGCTAAACAAGCTATCTTAAAGGCGAGGGAATACATCAACGAAGGGTATCAATGGGTTGTGGATATGGACCTAGAGAAATTCTTCGATAAAGTCAACCATGACATACTGATGGAGAGGCTCTCAAGAAGAATCAGGGACAAAAGAGTGCTAAAGCTGATTAGAGCATATCTGGAATCGGGGGTAATGGTAAATGGAATCAAAATTAACTCCGAAGAAGGAACACCCCAAGGCGGATTATGCTAAGCTTTGCATAACCCTCCTTATGCAAAGAAAGTCATTATGC
>CAZWUW010000096.1:0-9631 GCA_964636895.1 uncultured Eubacteriales bacterium | reverse complement strand
TTTTTTATTATGTATTACCAGCCGGTACTTTGCCTGCCTGTATTTGAGTGTTAGTATTTATCCACCACTACCCCCAGGGAGGAGGCTGTAATAAAGGGCAAACCGCGCAAGGACTTGAGCTCTCCGGCATCTCCGGTAACTACCACCCCCTGAACTTTTATATCTTCACCGGCAAGCTTCCCGTCGCTGCCGACCAGGTTTTTGTAAAGCCGCTCAAACTCACTCTGATAACGGGTATCATATTTTTTGCCGCTTTCCAGTGCCCATATAAACATCTGCTCTGGCTTGATTTGTTTAAAGGCCGCACCATTGGCGTCATAAGCCTTGATGCCGTATGCGGACTTCTCGGAACGCAGCCATTTGATATCTAAACTACTGGTCTTCCCTTTTTCATCAGTAAAGTTCGTATTTTTATAATTTTCTTTTTCCGCTTCGTTCAAGTCGTCAATCCAATACCATGCTAGCGTAACGTTTTTGGGCACCATCCGGTTGACTTCATCGATACTGTATGTTTTATCAAAGGACAAAGCCATTTCCAGGTGCTTTTCCGGCCCGATTTGCTCCAGCAAACTTAAATCCTTTCGATATGTGCGGTACTTGTTAAATGGATAGAAAAACACCATTTCCATTTGTCCCAGCTCATTGTATTTCCGGAGCTGGAGACTTTCCTCATCTGTGGTTTCGCCTAATATTACCGGCGACCCGGAGCCAATCTTGCTGCCCCAGTCTTTTTGCAGCACACCGTAGTAATATTCCTCATGACCGGTGTAAACCACCCGGCCCTCAATTATTTTATATGTTGAAAACACATTTTTGCCGCCAAAACTCTCGTGATATCGGGGCATATTGCCGATATAGCGGTTGGGCGCGGAAATATTATAAAAAGCATCCACTGCCACCTGGATTGGAGTTTCCATCTTATAAATAATTTTAACGCCGAAGAATGTATAAAGGGTCAAAACCACTCCCGCGGCAATGAAACTTATAATAATAATTCGCAGCAGCGAATGCCGCTTCGCTTTTTTGACGATGCTTTTTAAACCATCGGTTCCAGTGCCTGCAAAAACCTCATCCAGCTCCTTTTCATCATTATGCAATTCATTTTGCAAGTCATTATTCGAGCTATTATTCTTTTCTTTATCATTTATCATAACCGGCCTCCTCCCATAATTCTCTGAATTTGTTGCGGGCCCGGTAAAGGTAAACTTTAACCTTATGCTCGTCCAGACCCAGAATATTTGCTATTTCTTTGTAAGATAAGTCCGTAATGTATTTCAGGACAAGCAGGTTTGTATAGCTCTCCTTCATGCCGTCAAGCACCCGCCGGACGTTCTCCTGCAATTCCTTGCTAAGCAGCCGGTGCTCCGGCGGATCATGCGCCAGCATCGCGGATACTGCAGCGGCGTCCAAAACAATTACCTGTTTTTTGTTTTTTCTTTTACATAGGTTGTAATAACTGTTTAGAGCTACTTTAAACAGCCAGGAAAAGATTTTGTCTTCATACAGTGCATCACCATACCTAACTGCTTTATAAAGCGTATCCTGGACTATGTCTTCGGCATCTTCTTTGCCGGCGCCTAACTTGAGCAGATATTTGTAGATGATGGCCATCTCTTTTAGCAGAAGGTGTTCCAGCCTGGTATTGTTCATTGTTCACTCCTTTCAAACTGCCGTCGGATCCGCAATTAAGTTTATTTAGCTTTTACCCCTGCATACATATAACAATTCTACCTGCTAAAGGTATACACCTTAAACTAAGTTTTTTCATAAAAAAACTCCGCAGCCAATATATTTACCGAGCTGCAAACAAGGTCTTATAAGCAAAGAAGCCGGTATAGCATATCTGCTAAGCCGGCTTTTTTGCTTACTGTTTCATGGGGTTATTATTCCTGCAGCAGCTTTTCAATCAACTGCTGAGCATAGGGGCTGCTTTCAAACATAACAAACATGGGATTCCCCTTTGTCATTACTACCTTGCCATAATATTCAACCATGCCTTTGTTTACCAGCTGCTGCCGATTCTTGTGGGCTTGCTCGTCTTCCCGGCTGCTCCAGTTCAGCAGGGCCAATATTTCCTGCTTATCCTTTATTTCTACTGTTTCGTTGGAACCAACTTTTTTAACAATTATTTTTGCTACCTCCTGCGGATTGAGGAACAGTTCTTCCGGGTAACCGTGTGCCGCCAGAAAAGCCGTAAAATTTTTAAACTCCTGATAATAATTCAGATTATAGTAACCGTATTTTTGTTCAAAACCGGACTTGGTAACCAACTCTAAGTTCGCCAGATTCGGTTCCTTGCCCTCTATGACGGCTGCATAAGAGACCTGCAGCACATCTTTTTTCAGCGCCGCCAGGGCTTCCTTTACTTCCTCCGGCTTGTAAATGCGGACACTTTTATTCATCCGGTAATTATTTATATTAATTTGGTCTATTTTATTTTCAGCGGTGCTAAAGAGGCGGCCGTACATGCTCCTTTTTACTTCCGGTAAATTGAATACAGGCTGTAAGAACTCCCGGTAGCTGTTAAGGTCTATTATGTATGTCCGCTTGACCTTGCTGCCGCTATCCAGAAAATAGGTGATGTCCGTTGACATGGGCATACTTATCGGGTCTCCGGGCCTGACAGGGCCGCCAGGCACCGGCCTGTAAAAAGTCGTTGCCTTAGCCCGGTTCTCTTTCTCCAGCTTGATAATCTGCCGGTGCAGCTGGCGCACCCGGCTGATACTTTCTTCACTGTTATAACCCTCGGCGGCCGGCATATTGTCTCTGTTCAGGCCGCTTAAATACACTTCTTTTACCTCATCCTGGGCCGGGACATATTTCTGATAGCCATATAAGTCTAATTTGACTGAAGCGAGCAGCAATACGAAGACCGCGCCAAAAACCAGCAGTCCCTTCCACCTTTTATAAAACTGGAAGGACTTATAAGCAATCATGTCGGCGATAATATAACCCAGCGCCCCGCCGATGATATATCCCAGATACATAGCTGCCGGGCTGTTATCAGAAAATGTGCTGAAATACACGCCCCCGGTCAGGGCCGCGCAGGCCGCCACACCGTATTTAAACAAATGGCGGATCCAGCCGGCAGCCAGCGTTTCCCCGGCGGCCTCAACATGCCTTTGCCGGTATAGATAAAGACCGGCCAGGCAGAAAAAGACGGCGGCGGCCAGATACCAAAGATGTCCGGCCGGTGATTTAAACAGCAACCGGTAATCCTGAATATCCAGATACTTGACAAGGGGGGACAACCAAAGCGTAGCACGCTCATTAAGGTCTCGCGGAAAACCGTATAACAGCTTCCACAGGTTATATTTTACCAGAATATATAGTCCTAATGGCAGCACCAGGCCGATAAGGGTTAAGGCGCCCTGGAGCAGCACGTTGCCGGTGAGCATACCGACAAATACCGTGAAAATGTAAAACAATGCAGTCATAAATAAACTTAGGAGCAGCCAATGAGCCAACAATTGCCCCACCGGAATGCCGGGCTGGCCGGCATTAATCGGCTCCCCGTAAGGCCCGTGTAGATTAGTGTTAGTCCACTGAACTTCATTGACACCGTAGTAAGATAATACACCATATATCAAAAGCCCGTTAATCAGAATGGGCAGCCAAATAAGCGTCAACCCGGCAAGCAGGTTTTGGCAGTAAAGGGACCACCGTTTTATGGGCAGGTTATGGAAAAAGGTGCCGGCCCGGTCATTTTGCAAGTAATAAAATAATATCAGGCCAAAAACCAAGGACACGACTATATTGGTGAGGTTTGCCACCGGGTGGAACAGCATTTGGGGCGAAAAATTATTGTTGGCCAGCTCGGCCCATTGATTCCCCAGCTGCATTTTTTGTTTGCCCAGCTCCATCCATATAAGCAGGGGCAGTTCCAGAAACAGCGCCACCGCGTACAGAATACCCAGCCATTTTAGCCTCTTCAGCGCGCTTTTAAACACGACCCCTTTATTAAAGAATGTTCCTGATGTCATAGCCCACCCCTCCCATCTCGTACACAAAGATTTCTTCAAAGGTTAACGGCAGCACATCCAATAGCAAAGGCTGGAAATTCTGGACCTGGGTCTTAATGTCCTGCTCATCCCCCCGCATGATTAACAGATGGACGCTGCCTCTCTTTTCATGATAAAGTATGTTTTCGGCCTTTTGCATTCCCTCCGGCAAGCCGGCCGAAAAAGCCGTCTGGACTTTGCTGATACCGCTTTTTAGGGTGTCCAGTTCACTTTCAATGAGAATGGCGCCGTCATGCAGGATCCCCATATAGTCACAGATGTCCTCCAGCTCCCGCAGGTTATGGGAGGAAATGAGGATGCTCATCTCACGCTCGGCTACGTCAGCCATCAGGAGTTTCTTTACCTTGCTGCGAATCATGGGGTCAAGGCCATCCAAAGGCTCATCCAGGATAAGTACCCGCGGTTTTACGGAGAGCGCCAGCCAAAAAGATACCTGGCGCTTCATCCCTTTGGACAGTTTGGTTACCCGTCGTTTGACATCGATGCCGAAAACCCCGGCAAGCTCGGTAAACCGGTTTTCATCCCAAGTCGGATAAACCTGCCGGAAGAAATCCGCCGTCTCCCTGATAGAATACTGATTAAAATAAAAGAGTTCATCTGGAATAAAAAATATCTGCTCCTTAACCTGAATGTTTTCAAACACCGGTTTTCCGTCCAACAGGATACTGCCTTTGTCGGGCCGGTAAATGCCGGCCAGCAGCTTCAGCAAGGTGGTTTTGCCCGCGCCGTTAGACCCAACCAGCCCGTAAATCGAACCTTTACGCATATTCAAATCCAAACCCTTGAGCACTTCCAGCTCGCCAAACCTCTTACCCAGTTGTCGCACTTCAATCATGGGCCGTCTCCTCCTTTTCTGCATTTTTCTACAGTCTCCCGGAGGTCCTCAACGGAAACCCCCAGGTACAACAATTCGGCAATAACCTTCTTCAACTGTGCCCATAGTTCTTCTAGGCGCCGGTTGTTGTCAATTTTCTCTGTCGGTGTGACAAAACTCCCTTTACCCTGAATAGAATAGATATACCCCTGGTGCTCCAACTCCCGGTATGCCTTCTGGATGGTATTGGGATTGACGGTGAGCTCGAGGGCCAGTTCCCGCACCGATGGGAGCTGCTCATCTTCCTTGAACACCTTATGTACAATCAGCTCTTTGATTTTTTCCGTAAGCTGTTCATATACCGGCACCCTGCTTCGAAAATCCAGCTGCAGCATCCTGATCACTTCCTTCCCGCACACTGTTAAGTGTATTAATACACGTAATACAGTTCACATTTATCCTACACCATGATTTGTTTTTTGTAAATAGGGAAAAGCAAATTTTAGGGAAAATCAATTTTTTTATACGCAAAAAAGGGCGTGCCACCCTAAGTTTTACTTTTGGGGCACGCCCTTTTGGTCATCTATATTGGTTAGCATTACGTTTTGGCTTTGCTTATCAAAACAACTGTTCTAAGAATATTGTCTCGGTTCGGCGGGTGCCCACACCAATGATGGCGATGGGTACTTTGGCCAGCTCGGAAATCCTGTTAAGATAATCCTGCGCGGCTTTCGGCAGCTCAGCAAAGCTGCGGGCACCGGATATATCTTCCTGCCAGCCGGGCATTTCTTCATACACCGGCTCGCATTGCTGCAGCACCTTGAGACTGGCCGGGAACTCAGTAATTGTTTCCCCGCGATACTTATAACCGGTACAAATCTTCAGCGTATCCATACCGGTAAAAACATCTAACTTGGTTACGGCAAAGCTGTCCAAACCGCTGATGCGCGCCGCATAACGGGCTATGACAGCATCAAACCAACCGCAGCGACGCGGGCGACCGGTAGTAGTTCCGAACTCAAAGCCCTTCTCCCGCAGGTGCAGGCCAATGTCATCAGTAAGTTCTGTAGGAAATGGGCCCTCGCCCACCCGGGTGGTATAGGCCTTAATAATTCCCAGCGCCCGGGTAATGCGGGTCGGCCCTAGGCCGGCACCGATACAGGCAGCTCCGGCAATCGGATGGGAGGAGGTAACATATGGATATGTACCGTGGTCGAGGTCCAGCAGTGTCCCCTGCGCCCCTTCAAACAACACGTTTTTACCCCGCTCAAGGGCATCATGGATAATAACAGATGTATCGGCCACATATTTGCGAAGGATATCGGCATAAGCCAGATACTCCTGCATAATGGCATTTTTATCAAAGCCGTCTGCCTCATATACCCTGGCCTACAGATAATTCTTTTCCTTCAGGTTTAGTTCCAGTATTTCGGCAAAATCATCTTTATCCATTAAATCAACAATCCGGATCCCCATCCGGGCGGCCTTATCCATGTAGGCAGGGCCAATACCGCGCCGGGTAGTGCCGATCTTGTTGACACCCTTGCTCTCTTCTATAACCTCGTCCAGCTTTTTGTGATAAGGCATAATCACATGCGCCCGGGGACTAATTCGCAGGCTGTCGGTGCTGACACCGCGTCCGGCTAGGTAGTTCAGTTCTTGAATCAAAACAGCCGGGTCAATCACAACACCATTACCAATAATACAGGTTTTCTCAGGATAGAGTATCCCCGAAGGAATCAAATGCAATTTAAACTCTTCATCACCAACCACCACGGTATGACCCGCGTTATTGCCCCCTTGATAACGGACTACAAGCTCCGCCTTTTCGGCCAGGAAGTCGGTAACCTTACCCTTTCCCTCATCACCCCATTGGGCACCAATTAAAACTACTGACGGCATTTACAGCACCTCCAATTATTTATCGACGCTGCGCTCTTCGCGCTGCAAAACTCCTCTGGCGGCGAGCACCCCTGCTACTGAAGCCTGCGCCAGCCCCCGGGTCACACCGGCACCGTCACCGGCGGCAAAAAGATTGGTAATCATGGTTTCCAAATCCGGGGTAAGCTCCAGGCGGGAGGAGTAGAATTTGACTTCCACTCCGTATAACAGCGTATGTTTGGAATAGACTCCCGGTGCAATCACGTCCAGCGCCTTCAACATCTCGACAATGCTCATCAGGTGGCGGTACGGAAACACAAGGCTTAAATCTCCCGGGGTGGCATCAGCCAGCGTAGGCCGAACCAGGCATTTTTTCAGGCGGTCATGGTCGGTGCGTTGCCCCGCCAAGAGGTCGCCCAGCCGTTGGACGATAACGCCGCCACCCAGCAAATTAGCCAGTCTGGATACATATTTCCCATAGGCAATTGGTTCTTTAAACGGCTCAGTAAAAGTCTTGCTAACCAATATTGCAAAGTTGGTATTATCCGTCTTATTATGGGCGTGGCTGTGACCGTTGACGGTTATTAAACCATCATTGTTTTCGGCCACCACCTCACCGTAAGGGTTCATACAAAAAGTCCGGACTTTGTCATCAAAGGATTGGGAATAGTAGATAAATTTCGATTCATAAATCACGCTGGTCAGGTGTTCCATTACGGCGGCAGGCAGCTCTACCCGAACTCCAATATCTACAGGGTTAATGGCTGTTTGCAGGCCCAAACGGTGAGCCTGTTTGCTCAACCACTCGGAGCCTTCCCGCCCGGGCGCGGCTACCACATAACGGGCATTGATTAGCTGACCGTCAACGGTTTCTATGCCCTTAACCACCTTGTTTTCCACTATAATATCTTTTACCCCCATACAATGACGCACTTCAACGCCCTGAGAGAGAAGGTAATCCTTCATTCTTTCCAGGATGCGCTGGCAGCGGCCGGTCCCCAGATGCCTAATGGGCGCAGGGATAAGTTTTAGTTCGGCAAAAGCCGCCTTGCGCTGAATCTGCCGGATATTGTCCTCCTGGTCAATGCCGTATACCTTATCCGGTGCACCGTATTGCATATATATGTTATCAACATGACCAATTAGCTCCAAAAGCTTTGGCGCACCTATGTATTGTTCCAGCATACCGCCGACTTCGGTGGAGAGAGTAATCTTGCCGTCACTAAATGCCCCCGCGCCGCCCCAGCCGCAAAGCACTGAGCACGGGGCGCAATTAATGCAGGCAGCGCTTTTTTCATTTGCCGGGCAGGTACGTTGGTCTATGTCTCGCCCCTTTTCGAGCATCAGGATGCGCAAGCCGGTCCGGGCCGCAACCAGTTCCAGAGCCGTAAAAATACCGGCCGGACCGGCACCGGCAATAATTACATCATAATACTGGCCTTTCATTAAAATCCCTCCCTCGGCATGGTTAAAGTTACTATGTGCAAAACGGCATAAAAATAACCCAAATAGAAACTGTTTAAAGTTTTGCTATTTGAGTATATTTGCAGGGCACATACCTCCAAATTTAATTTGTAAAATAGCACAATGCTCAATATTGTCATTTTATCAAAGACCGGAGAAGTTGTAAAGGGGTGCGCAAAAACGCTCTAGTCCGGTCGTTTTTCCAGGTTAACAAACTTGGTAAATTCCTTCAGGAAGCCCAGTTCCACAGTACCCACAGGGCCGTTCCGCTGTTTGGCAATAATGATATCGGCAATGCCCCGCTTCTCTGTTTCCGGGTTATAATACTCGTCACGGTAAATAAACATTATGAGGTCGGCATCCTGCTCAAGGCTGCCGCTTTCCCGGAGGTCAGACATCATCGGTTTCTTGTCCTGCCGCTGCTCTACCGCCCGGCTAAGCTGCGAGAGGGCGATCACCGGCACATTCAGTTCCCTGGCCAGGCCTTTTAGGGACCGGGATATCTCAGAAATCTCCTGCTGCCGGTTTTCTGTTTTCCGGCTGCCGGTCATTAACTGCAGATAATCAATGACAATCATGCTCAAACCCTTTTCGGCTTTTAGCCGGCGGGCTTTAGCCCGCATCTCCACCACCGAGATACCCGGTGTATCATCAATAAAAATAGGGGCCTGAGACAAAGGGCCGGCAGCCTGGGTGAGTTTGTTCCAATCAGCTTCCGCCAATTGGCCGGTACGGACTTTCTGCTGGTCTACCATGGCTTCACCGCATAAAATCCGCTGTACAAGCTGATCCTTGGACATCTCCAGACTGAAAATAGCCGCCGGCAGGTTTTTACGGATAGCGGCATTTTGGCAAAAGTTTGTGCATAGCGCGGTCTTTCCCATACTGGGCCTGGCCGCTACAATAATTAAATCTGAAGGCTGAAAGCCGGAAGTGCACCGGTCAAGGTCTACAAAACCGCTGGGCACACCGGTTATTTGACCCTTGTTGTGATACAGAAATTCGATGCGCTCAAAGGTATCCATAAGGATTGCCTTGATGGGCGCAAAACCGGTATGAACTTTACGCTGAGTGAGCTCAAAAATCATTTGCTCGGCCCGGTCCAGCAACGCGTCAATTTCTTCATTGCCTTCATAACCCATGGCGACAATGCGGGTGGAGACGCTGATCAACATGCGCAGCAGGGCTTTTTCTTCCACAATCCGGGCGTAATATTCCACATTGGCCGCCGTTGGCACCAGATTTGCCAGGCCGGCCACATAAGCGGCACCGCCTACCTGGTCAAGAAAGCCGAGCTGACGCAGTTGTTCCGTCACTGTTATCAGGTCAATGGCTTCGCCACGTTCACTTAAATCAAGCACCGCTTCAAAAATATGCTTGTGGGCATCGCGGTAAAAATCCTGCGGGCGCAGGATTTCCGTAGCCCGCAGGACAGCTTCTTTATCAATTA
>CAZWUW010000095.1:0-9742 GCA_964636895.1 uncultured Eubacteriales bacterium | reverse complement strand
CGCCACTTCCATATAGTCCTCTTCCTCGTTTTCACTGATAATGCCAACTGTTTTATCGTATTTGATGCTATGATACACGGATTCGGTGGCGAACATGTTCTTAGTCACCTTATCCTCGTAAACGCCCCGCCCCGTTTCCTCCACGGCCATTCTAGCTAGCTCCATATGCCGGTCCAGCCCGGCCAGGGCCATGGCCTTAACGATGGCGTCCACCTGTTCCTGATTGTAATGCAAAAACTCTTCCTGGGCCCTCCTGGCGTTCAGCACCAGCTTATCCACCGACTGCCGGTATTCCTCCTGAAGCTTTTGGGGTTTATTCTGTGTTTTATCCTGCGTTTCCATTGCTATAACCTCCGGGATGTATTTTCATTCAAGTATATATTTTCCCTGGAGGACAAATGTTATCCTTAAGTGTTAAAGCTAGAGGGGGAGTAACGAAACTTTAATTTCGTACGCCCTTTTTTGTTATTACGCTCCGCAAGGGTAACACCTTTTTTAGGTATCTCATCATGAAGCTGAGGTTTTACCGAAAAACATGTAAATGCCGGCAATCATCAGGGCCAAACCGGCGAGCTTTGAGAAGCCTATTGGGGCTGGCCGGATGCCAAGTAGGCCGAAGTGGTCTACCAACATGGCAAAAGCGAGTTGGCTGACGATGATGATGCTAGAGGCGATGGTCACCCCTAGACGGGGGATCAGAAAGGTGCTGCCCATGACGATGAATACGCCCAATACCCCGCCAACCAAGGAATACGTATCCGCTTCTTTAAGCACGCTAAAGCTCTGGCGGCTGAAAATCAGGTAAACCGGCAACACTACCAGCAATGCTACAATGTTTACTACCAGCGTGGTTAAGGTCAAATCCGCTACTTTATTCAAATTACTGTTAATGACAGCCTGCAGACCAACAGCAACCCCAACCGAAGCCGCGATTAATATGTAATGATAAATGGACATATTGACCTCCTATGTCAAATTAGCCAGTTATAATCCTGGCTACAGTCTAAAATGTATTCAACATGTGCCACATCAGCCTTTATCTGATAAATGAGCAAATACCGCTTGTTGATTACCATCTTGCGATATTTATCTATCGATAACATGGGGTCCGACAGCCGCGCATTTCGCTCCGGATAAATTTCTAATGATTTTACTGCCTCTACAATTTCTACCCTGAGTTTCTTAGCGGCCGGCAAACTTATCAGGGCCAAAAATCGCACATGTTGTATGAGCATATCCGTGGCCCTGGCAGAGACAATAACCTTATATATTTTTTTTATGCTTCCCATCGATAGCCTCCCGAATGATCTTTTGCATCATTTCATCTATCTCATCAATAGTAAAGCCACTCTTCCCTGCCAGCCTGTCTTCTTCTACTTCAACAAGGGTTTCTCTAAGGCGCAACATACTTTCCCGGCGGGCAAAGGTATTAATATCCATCACGACCAAATCACCTTCGCCATTTTTAGTCAAATAGACCGGTTCACCTGATTCCTTGCACAGGGTCGCTATTTCGTTATAGTTTTTTCGAATCGCCGCAGACGGTTTAATATTCACAAAAACACCCCCAATATATCATAGCATTATTTGGCACTTATTGTGCCCTTATCTTACTACAATCATTTTTGCATGTCAAAAAGATTTATACCTCAGCTCCCGGTGCCGCGGTAGACGCGGATGCCACGGTTCCAGACGAAGTAAGCTAGGGCAAAAAATACTACACCAATCACTGGGGTAAGTGCTGCATAGGGCCAGTATTCCCAGCGGTGCATCAAGAGGGCCGCCGGGTAAAAGCCCACAAAGGCAAAAGGCAGGATCCAGGTCAGAATCAGCCTGACGATGCCCCGATAAACATTGGTCGGATACCGGCCATACTGGGACAGGTTATAAACCATAGGCATCAGACCCATATTGCCTTCGAACCAGAACCCCAGACTGGCGAGCAGGGTATACACCCCGCCATAAATCAGCACCGCCCCGATAATGAGCACTATGGCCAGGGGCAGGTCCCACCAGGAGAAGGTCAGACCGAGTTCCCCGGCGCTATAAAACATGATAGCTAACCCCGGAATTGCACCCAGCATCAGCTCCAGATTCATGGTCTCCACCACTACCTGAAACAGGCTGTTTAACGGCCTGGTCAGCACCCGGTCCAGTTCCCCCTGCAGCACGTATTTTTCCGGCACATCGAAGAGATGATTGAAAAGTCCACTGTAAAATGCAAAGGGAATCAGAAAAAAGCCGTAGATAAACAGCATTTCCTCACGGTCCCAGCCTTTGATGGCCTTTATCTTGGTAAATAACACCAGAATAAAAATCAGGTTTACCGACTGCTGCAAGAACTCCGAAAACACATAGACAAAAAAATCAGCGCGGTAAGCCATCTTGGTTTTCATATATTGTGCTGCGTAGTTTAAAAAAATCGCGACGTAATGTCTCACCGTCATCCCCCCTGCACCACTACATTGCGCACCGCATAACGCCAGAAAAGGGCAGCTACGGCATAGAGCACGACTATCCAGAATAACTGCAGCAATAATACTTCTAGCGCCGCCGCACCCCTGATTTTACCCAGGTAAATATAGTTCGGCAAAAAACTAACCGCCTGAAATGGCATCAGTTTGATAATCTCCTGGACCCATTCGGGGTAAAAGCTGATGGGTAGTAATAGCCCTGAAAAGAGGTCCATGACTACTCTTTTGGCACGGTAAATGCCGCTCACGCTCTGGGTGAAAAAAGCAAACATGCCGGCAATCATGCTGAGTTGGGCATTGATAAAAAAGCTCAACAGCACAGCCGTCAAAAAACATAGGGCAGTTGCCGGGTCTGGCGGCAGACCAAAGGGGCGGAGCAGGTAAATCGCCACTCCGCTGGGGACGGCGAAAAACAATAGCCGAAAAAACGCCTCACCGAAGGCCCGGGAATATTTAACTAGTTGATAATTGTAGGGCCGGATTAATTCCAGGGCGATTTTGCCCTGTTTAATTTCTTCTGCAATGCGCCGGTCCAGGTTAGTGAAATAGAAAGAGCGCACCACCCAGGCAATGATTACATAGGTTAGCATCTGTTCCTTAGTCAGGCCGCCCAATGCCTTGCGGCCGGTATAAACAGCATCCCAGAGAAAATAATAAGCCCCTATCTGGATGGAATAGTTAAAGATGCCTGTAACATATGATGAGCGGTAGGCCAGATTATTTATGAACTCCAGGCGAACCAGGTCTATATATAGCATGATTTTATCCTTCATGCCCCCGCCTCCCCTGTCGGACGGTGCCCTTCGTAAATGCGGCGGATAATTTTCTCCAAATCGTCATGACCCCATTGATTAAAGAGGTTTTCTACGGTGTTGTCAAATAGCATCCGGCCTTTGTCAATTATTGCTACCCTGGGGCACAAAGCCTCAATATCACCCAGGTCGTGGGTGGTGAGGATAACTGTGGTGCGAAATTCCTGGTTGATATCCTTGAGAAATTCCCTGATTTTTGCCTTGGCTAAAACATCCAGACCGATGGTCGGCTCATCAAGAAATAGCAGGCTGGGGTTATGTAGCAAGGCGGCTGCAAGCTCACAGCGCATTTTTTGGCCAAGGCTCAGCTTGCGTACCGGCAAGTGCAGAAAATCGCTCAGGCTAAGGATATCGTTAAACAGCCCCAACCTGGCCTGGAAATCTTTTTCAGAAACCCGATAAATCCGGCGCAGCAGCTTAAATGACTCAATCACGGCAATATCCCACCAAAGCTGGCTACGCTGGCCAAAAACCACGCCAATATTGCGGGTGTAGTGCTCCCGGTCCTTATGCGGCACATAGCCGTTAACCTTGATTTCCCCGGCAGTGGGCACCAGAATGCCGGTGAGCATTTTGATGGTAGTAGACTTACCGGCTCCGTTGGCACCGATATAGCCCACCATTTCCCCTTCTTCGACAAAAAAATCTATTCCGCCTACTGCCCGCAAGGTCTGGTATTCCCGGTGGAACAGGTCTTTAAATGCCCCCCGTACCCCTTCCCGACGCTGGAACAGTTTGAATTCTTTGGTTAAGCCCCTGGCTTCGATGATCGGCATATCCTGGAACCTCCGTAAGATAACTATTTCTGTTGCCGAATTGCTTTGATATAAAAGTCAAGCTGCTGTTCCGCCTATTTCGAAAGCTTGCTCGTAATTTTGTACAACAAAATCGGGCAAAATGTGTTTGTTTTTTTGATAAAATTCTTTTTTACTTGCCAGTAAATTATAATCCATTTTTGGAAACTCCCCCTCAATTGGTAGTTACCTAAGTATACCACAATTCTAACTTTAATTACCATGTATTGAGAAACAAACAAAGGGGCCGTAACGACACTTAATTTAAAGTTTCGTTACGGCCCCTTCCTTAATTATATAGATACTTTTTCCTACATGTAGTCTTTGATTTCCTGCTCAACTTCCTTAAGCATTTCTTTTCTCGCTTCGTCGGTAACTGACGGTACGGAATACAGATTTTTGAATGGCTGCAGTGACCCCGTTTTGCTCCATGTTTTCCTTGTCGGCACATGAGGTGGTGATGACGATAGCCTTTTTCCCCTTCAGCAATCCAAAAAAGGGTTAGTTTTCACTACAACTTTCTGACAAAAAGAAACAGCCGCAAATCCTTTGTTCCCTATGGATTCGAGGCTGTTTTTGGCTAATTAACTGCAAAAGTCAGATTTTAACTGACTGAACCATAGTTGTCAAGAGGGCAAATCATTATTTTTGTGAATTATTCCGGCAATTGTCGGCGTTTATTCCCTAAAGGACAGGCGAGCATGCAAAGGCCGCAAATATATTTTTGAAAGACCTTAACGGTATAGCCCATGTAATCGGCACAAGCCTTGACATCAATAAATGTCTCGGCTTTTTCGCCCCGCTGCCAGTGTTCGTCCCTGATGGCTGAAACGGGGCAGGCATTAACGCACCGGCTGCATTTGCCGCATTTACTCACCAGATAGGGTGTCCGGCAAACCTCCAGGGGGGCGTCTGTTAAAACCGTGGCCCAACTCAGTCGGGCACCGTAGTCGGCGGTTACCAGCAGTCCGCTTTTGCCTATCCAGCCCAGGCCGGCACAGGTGGCCGCGGTTTTATGCGGAAACAGCGCATACAGCTTGGATACAAAACTACCGTCCGCCTTGGCAGAGTCGGGAGGAATGGCCATCGTACGCCATCCCCGGGATTTAAGCAGGGTCGTAATTTTCTTTTGGGCTGTTATCAATACCCGGTCTACGTCTTCATGTTGATTGGAGTATGCGGTCATAGAACCACATTTGTATGTCCCCCGGTACATGGGGTGCCTCACAGCAATGGCAATAGCCTGCGGCATATGCCTGAATTCAGGTGCCAGCCCTATGCTTACATCGCCAAAGCCAACCAGAGTTGCTCCCCATTCGATAATCCGGGCTTTCAATTCTTCCGAATCAACGATTTTCATATGATTCTCCTTCCGTCGCCTTGGGAAGTTCAGCATATTTTGGACACCCGCCTTCCTTTTTTGTGGCCGCCGGGCCCGGCCGCCCCACAACGGACCGGCCCGGGCCACTCTATAAAATTAACGCCAAGACTTTATTTGTTTTTCCGAGCCCACTTTTCGGGGCCATACTTTTGCACGGTTTCAACCATGGTTTTGAGGTTTTCAATAGGCGCCGTCGGCCAGATGTCACAACTCGGCCAAACTCCGTCCACACTGCCTTCCAGGGCTTTGATGACAGCGTTCTCCACGTCTTGCGGCGAGCCGGTTACCAATACATTGTAAGCGTCCACATCGCCGAAGATCAGCGGTTCATAACCAATGTCTTCCCGGCTCTTGGCCAGGTCGTTTTTGGTTTCCACGGCTATGGCATGGCAGCCCACTTCGTTTAGGATGGACATGATGGAGTTGGTGCCGCCGCAGATGTGCAGGATGGTCGGCACGTCGGCCAGGGCATCGCGCACTTTTTTCAGGTGCGGGAAGATGACGTTGCGGAATACTTTGGGGCTTAATACATCGGTGGTGGCACCCATTTCCCGGATGCAGATGTAGTCAGCGCCAGCCGCCCGCAAGGCTTTGGCTATCTCAATGGTAACGTTGGCCAAGCGGTCCAGCATGGCATTTACTTTATCCGGCTTTTTGAAGGACAGCTTGAACAGGTCGTTTAGGTCCATCAACTGCCCGGCCAGGGTGAAGGGGCCCAGTACATAGGTGCCGATAGCTACTTCACTGCCGATATCGGCCTGCAGGAGTTTAATGGCTTCGCAGACCATCGGTACCCGGCCCCGGGTGGCAATGTTGTCGGGAATGGGGAAGGTATCCATTTCGGCTTCGGAGTGGCATACTTTTTCTTTGATGGTCGGGTAAAGGAGCTGGGCCACTTCTTCATACGGGTTCATTACGCAGCCGATGGCTTCCGCCTCCAGGCACAGGTCATAGGGCACCACTGCGCATTCGTAGCCAAAAAGCTTGTATGAGGAGGCGGCGGTGTCGGCCATCATTTTGGCGTCACCGTGCACTTTGGCAAATTTGTATCCGAACTGGTCCAGACCGGCGGTGGTGACGTTGCCCATGCCGCTGTAACAGGCCGGCCGGTCAACTTCTTTACCCAGCAGCAAATTCAGTACTCTTTCTTTGGCATTCATTTATGCTATACCTCCCTTTTATTCGTGGACCGGCAGGGACTGTTCGTCCCCGGTTTTTAGCTTTTCTACAAAATCTCCAAAGAATTTGTAAAGCGGGTGGTTGGGGTTGGCCGGCAGTTGACCGGTTTCATGGTAGGCCATGGCCGCCGCCATCACGGTGCCGGAGATAACGGCCGGGAACATTTTGGGGGCGGCGACAATCGGGCCGTAGAAGATAAAGTCTGACCAGTACAGGGCGGAGCAGCCCTGGCCGGCGGCGTTCATGGCGGCAAAACCGTCGGTGCCGAACATTTCCCGGGCTTCCTTCCACATGTAAGTACCGTTGGAACTGGCTACCCCGGCCGGCCAGCCGGTGGTTTCTTTGATCATTTTGTTGGCCGCGCCGGAGAAGGCGATGGCCGGCAGGTTCATGACTGAGGTGTCCACCAGCACGGTCTCAAAAGTCCCTTCGCCGATGGCTTCCATCAGGCTTTTGTAGCTGGTCAGCCGGCCTTGAGGTGACGGATCGGTGACATCATAAACCTGCACAATTACATGCTTGATGCCCAGTTCCTTTAACCGCTTGACCTGCCCGGGGATGTCTTTGTCCCAGGGGGTGATGCTGTTGTATATCAGGCGGTCCTGCAAGCCTTTTTTGGCGATATATTCGGCAGCTTCCAGCCGGGGCTTTTCCACCCACATGTCGATGCCGAAGGGCCGGTCACTGATGCTGGTAAACCAGTCGATATAACGCTCCATTTCGGCGCCGGAGTTGGCTACCATGGCTACAATGGCCGGAATACCGGTCTTGTCTTCCAGTTCTTCCTGGCGCTTTACGTATTCCTCGGCTTTGGCCCGGTCCCATTTCCCTTCTTTCCTGCTTTCCAAGATTTTGTCGCCGTTATGAAACATGGAGGAAATCAGCAACGGCGGGTTTTCGCCGTATTGCCCGCCCACTTTGAAATTACCTATCTGGCAGACTTTTTGTGCGCGCTCTAATTTAAACATGTTTTCACCTCTGTTTTAATTTTTACCTGACACCGGGCACCGGGCACCGGTTGCCTGCAATGTTCCAGGCGGACGCTTATTTATAACCGGGGATTTTATCTAGGATGTGCTGGATGCTGGCGAATTTATCCACACTGTGCGGGAAGGCCATGGCTTCAGCAAACCGTTCCTGGAAGTCGGGCTCCATCGCAGTCTCAACAAACTGCACACTGGCTGCCACATCCCGGGCTTCTATCCGCTTGCCACGGTCCAGCAGCGCAGCCTGGGCTCCGTCTCCGGCGGCATTGCCCACGGCGGCTACGTTTTCCAGGTCGCAGTCCGGGAACAGGCCGATGACCAGCGAGGATTCCTTGTCAATGAAACTACCGAAGGCGCCGGCCAGGGTTACCCGGTCAATTTTGTCTACGCCTAAGTGCCGCATCAGCATCTTACAGCCGACATACAGCGCGGACTTGGCCAGCTGCACGGCCCGGATGTCGCCCTGGGTGACGGTGATGTCTTTACCGATTCCGCTGTCGGCCGCAAATACCATGACGTATTCCGGTTTTCCGGTTTCGTCTTTGCGGATCCGGTCGGACTCCAGCTTCATGTTGAAACGCCCGGTCTTATTGATAATGCCGGCCTTAAATACTTCGGCCACCATGTCGATGATCCCGGAACCGCAGATGCCTTTGGCGTTGCCCTGGCTGCCACGGCCGTGCCAGTTGTCGTCGCCGATTACTTTATAGGTGCATTCCAGGGTGGCCGGGTCGATGCGCAGTTTTTCGATGGCGCCGGGCGCGGCCCGCATGCCGAACTTGATCTGGGCGCCTTCTAAGGCCGGGCCGGTGGCACAGGAGGTGGAGAGCAGTTTTTGCCGGTTGCCCAGGTCAATTTCGCCGTTGGTGCCGATATCAATGATTAACCGGATTTCCTCGTCCTGTTTGTATGGTTCTTCGGCTATCAGTACGGATACGTTATCCGGGCCTACGAATCCGGCTTCTACCGGCAGGATGTGGATATTGGCTGCTTTGCCGATGTTTATCCCCAGGTCCCGGGCTTTAACGTCAAACGGTGCGCTGATAGCCGGGGCGAAGGGCGAACGGCCCATGTACTTGGGTTCCAGGTTGAGCAGGCAGTGGTGCATGGCGGTGTTAAACACCAGGGTGATTTCGGTTACATCGGCAGGTGTTAACCCGACTTTTTCGGTCATCCGGGCGGCTAGGGTGTTGATGCCTTCGATGATGGCGGCATTTAGCTTATCCCGCCCGTCGTCATTCATCATGGCGTAGGTGATCCGGGAGAGCACGTCTTCGCCGTATCGTACCTGCGGGTTCATCATACCGTCCTTGATCAGCATTTCGCCGGTCTGCAGGTCGCACAGGTAGGCGGCAACGGTGGTCGTGCCCACGTCGATGCCGATGCCGTACCATTTTTGCACAAAGCCTGGCCGGATGTCGATTATTTCACGGTCGTGGAGGATGCTGACCGTTACTTTCCAGTCTTTTTCCCGCATTACGTTGGGCAGCTCCCGCAACACAAAATAGTCGATGGCCGGGTTTTCCAGACCAAACTTCTCGCGCAGGGCATCCTGCAGTCGGTTCAGGTCGCTACGGTGGTCTGCTAAGGTGGCCGGCGGCATTTCCACGTAGTAGTTCTTGACTGCCGGGTTAAGGCTGAAGATCCGTTCTTTGCCCGTGTCCAGCACTACCTGGTCGGCTTTGCGGCTTTCCTCCGGTACGAATACCAGGATATCGCCTTTGATTTCCGCTACGCAGGCCAGCCGGTAGTTGGCCGCCAGTTCTTCTTCTTTGAGGATTTTTTTCTCTTCTTCGGCTAATGGTGAGAGGTGTTCCATTTGTGAATCAATTCCGAATTTTTCAAAAAAACCGGTCTCTATTTTTACTTTGCATTTCCCGCATACTTTATGCGCACCGCACGGTGCTTCGATGTCAACCCCCAGTTCGTGCGAAGCGGTGAGCAGGGTTTTGCCTGCCGCTACTTTGCCCCGCCGGCCGGAGGGTTGGAATATGATGTTGTATTCCATTGAGTATTACCTCCTTGATAGACTACTGTTGTTGCATGTCCTTGAGCGCTTTTACCATGTTCAGGGCATCTTTTAAGGCATTGTTGGCGTCTTTGGCAAAGCCGTCCG